>JAZORA010000092.1:0-17025 GCA_045656365.1 Eubacteriales bacterium
GACTTGATCATCCTCGGAATCCTCGGGAAGCTCGTAAACCCATTCGGTGAACGTCTCGTCCTCAAATCTGGTGGTTGCCACTTCGTAAGCATCCTTTGCGCACTGATCGAACGCCTCGTATTGTGCGTCAAGCTGAGTCAATACGTCAAGTGCGATCATCGCGTTCAGCTCTGCCTCAAGATCGGCAATAATCTGCGCGTCAAACACATCAGAGCCTCTCAGGATCTCCATTCCGTCGATTGCTGCCTGATACTGTGTCTTCAGCGTCTCAATTGCGGTCATCTGTTCTCTCGCAATTGTATAGACTGCTTCCAAGCGAAGCACTGCAAGATTCGTAAGACGTACCGTGCCCAGTTTATCGAGGTGCTTTTCCGCCTCGGTCATGGCAAGAGCCAAAGAACCTTCCGTAGGATCAAGCGCGTTGTTGATGGCTCTCGTTCCGCGAACGACTGCCAATCTTGCGTTCAGATACTTCTGTCTGGTGGCATTGTCCTCGGCAATCTTCAACGATTCCTCATAAAGGATCGCCTCCTCAATTGCTGCGCGAGCATCTGCCTCCAATTCATCCGCATCCGGAACACGCATGCCGTCTACAAACTTGTGATCTACGATCACACTGGTCTGAACGTCCTTCAGAAGTGCGTTCAGCTCCTGATACATGCTGGTCACGTCGTTGAACCAGATATCATAGCGAACCGAATAATACTGGCTGGTTGCCTCATTGTCCTTCAGGTTATCGGTGTTGCGGTAGGAGAGAACGAAGTTCAGTCCTGCGCCGCTTTCCAATGCCTTCAAGAACGCGTATTCCAGGTTTCCTTCCATGTTAATGGGAGTTCCTGCGATCTCCACGTATCCGTGCAGTACCATTCCAAGGAAGGGCACGGCTGCGGAGGACACGGTGTAGCGGCTGGAGTCCAGCGCCACGTCGGTCAGATGATCCACGTACTTCCAGGTATAAGCGTTACCGCCGGAGGAAAGCACTGCTCTATCCGCGAAGGCGTTCTTGATGTGCTCAAGCGCTTCTGCGGTAAATCTCTGTCCGTCGGCGCGGTTGAAGGGTTCATCCTCGTCAAAGTCAGAGTTCAGATACGATCCAAGCGTGGAAACCGAAATTCCCATGGGATTATACTTTTCGTACGTAGGAATAAACTTCTCGTAGAAATGATCGAAATATGCGGGAGAAATCGCCATTTCAAAGTAGCTTACGTAAGTATGCTTGGTTGCGCTGTACTCACGCTTACTGGTATAACGGTTGTCAATGGTCTTTGCCGCATGCTTCTTCATGGAGAAGCCGTCGAACATCTTATCCTGGGAAGCGAATACGAAGTCGAAATCGGGGAATACGCCGTAGCCGCTGTTTCTTGCGTCCTCAAGCAGCTCCTCGAAATCCATACCCTTCTCTACCGCATTTTCCCACTTCAAATTGTAGGGAACACGCTCTGCTTCCAAACCGCCCTTCGTATAGCCGGTCAGGATGAAGTTTACGTTCTTAATACCCTCTGCCTCCAGCTCGTCGTACATCGTTGCGATGTCGCTGAAGCTGGTCAAGGGAGTCATGACGTCAACGGGAATCGAAAGGATCTTTTCGGTGGTGAGCATTGCGCCAAAGGTTTCGATATACAGCGGGATATCCGCAGCTACGTCCTCTGCCGTCAAACGGGTCAACACACCGTTATCCTCCAGATATTCGCGGTATGCCTTTGCCATACCAACGTAAGAAGCATCGTAGTAATCGGTCATCTGCTTCTCAGCAGCCACCTTTTCATCCGTCAGCATAATGTAACGGATCTGATAGCTTCCGGTATACTTTCTGTCAGAAACGACCGTCCACTCAGCGTTACCTGCAACCGAGATCGCATCTGCCATGTTAAAGGTATCCGTAGGTCTCGGATAAACCTTCATCTTCACCGTGTTATATTCGCTCAACTGACCTGCATGGTATACGGTCAGCTCCATCAGGGAGTCACCCTCCTCAACGATGGCAGCGAAGCCACGGTTACGGGAAACACCGTTCGCCGTTTCCGTCTCAACGATTCCAAATACGGGATAACGGAGGATCTGCTCCATCTTACCCGATACCTCGTGGTAAGCGTAATCCTGTCCGTAAATCTTACCCGTTACCGACTGAGGCGTTCCGTAGATCGCCAGATCGTCAAACTCAAAGAGCGTACCCGATCCGTCGGGGAAGAATACGTAGCCGGGGTTGGTCTGTACACCTGCGCCCATGTAGGGGAGGATATCCAAAGACTCGAGACGGTACAGGGTTTCGTCGAAACGAATACCGTTTGCGGGAAGTCTTGCAACCAGACCGTTCTCATCCAGCGTGTACTCCAGTGCCATCTTAAACAGCGGGAAGCTTTCATTCTTTGCTTCGTACTGTGCCTCAGCATGGTCTGCTTCCAGGTCGTCAAAGCTATAGTCAGGACAATAGGTCTTAACGTAGCCTTCAACCTTACGAAGCTCTGCCTCTTCCAGACCGGTATCCAAGATATAAATGGGGAATTCCTTGGTTACGGGATACTTTTCGAGGTAGTTGTTCTTAATCGACTGGGTAGGAGCCGACTTGGGGTTGTTGGGGTCAATCAAAATGAAGTAGGCCATCAGCTGTGCAATCGGGAAGTACTGGGTGTTATAATCCCATTCCTCCTCAAATTTCTCCAGCTTCGTAGGATCCGAATACTGTACGGGGTCTACGCCAAAATGTGTCAGCATGGGGGTCCAGATCTTCTTCGTAAAGGTCTCAACGGCGATCTGTCTGGGAACGAGCGTCTTATTCTCGTCACGACCAATGGAATACTCCACGCGGATACCGCCCTTGATATTCTTTACAAGAATCTGATTTCTCTTTGCTGCCCACGTGTAGCTCTGGTAAATCTCGGTCTCGCCGTTCGTCAGATTCGTAAAGTAGACGACCAGCTGAGAGAGAAGCTCTTCCTTTGTACTGTCCGCAGCCTCAGAGTCTGCCAACGAGTAGGGGTTAGAAAAGAGAATTTCTCCAGTCACCTTGTTTTTAACGGCAACCTCTCCGCTATAGCCATCAACGTACAGCTCGTAGGTGTCCGTTCCGTAACGGTAATCCATAAGCTCCAGCTTCTTCTCGGGGGTCTTGATCGGAAGAAGCGTTCCATTGAGTTCATACTCACCGGTCTTATAGGCAAATTGCTCTCCATCAACCTCTCCTGCGGTTGACAAAGGCGCCAGCAAAGAGGTCGTGCTATTCGTTCTGTACTCGAAATTACGAACCTCCTCGCCCTCTGCACCGACCAGCACAGTAAAGGAACTAAACAACATCAGAACAGCTAAGAGAAGCGACATTATTTTATTCATTTTCATAGTAACATCTCCTCCTATCCGTTACATTCTATACTGGATTTCCGTTACGATATTGGTAACGAAGCTTACCAGCTTTCCAAACAGGGTAGTAAACAGAATGGCAATAAACATGATACATACCATTCCGACAATGGTTCCAAGGGTGGTAAGGAAGTTCTTGCCCATCGCATAATCGTGGGTGATCATCATTCCGAAGAAGATCAGCATTCCAACCCAGATAAACGATACGGCATTCAGCAGCGTCAGAATATCGGTTTCGTTTATAAGAACGAAGTTGGATGCGATCGTGGTGGGAATCATGATGAGCACAAGGGGAAGAAGCGAATAGGTGGTGGCAATGAAAATATCCTTAAAGCTACCTTCACCATCAAACAGGGTGGTCAAGCACCAGTTTGCAACCATCCACAGTGCCAAGGGAGTCAGTACGCTGATTGCCACGCTGACAATCGTTGCGGTCGTACCCTGAGGCGCCATGATATAGCCCTTACCGATTGCCTGATAATAGAAGGCAACAATGGTTGCGGCAAGAATGGTTACACCCGCTCTGACCGAACCTCTCTTCTCGTGCTTCAAATCCCAGAAGCCATCGAAGGGATGGAAGATCAGGTGGAATGCATAAATCAATTCCTGACCGTAGGTGCGCTTGCCCTTCGTGATAGACACGCGCTTGTTTACTTTCTTTGCGAATCCCAAGAACTTCGAGATACCAAAGCAAAGCGCAACAACGAATACGGGAATCAACAGAATGTACTTGGAGATCCATTCCTTTCTGATTTCCTTATAGGAGTTCGAATAATTCTCCGTATCGTAAGCCGCCTGGAAGTAGGCGAGAGATTCCTCGTACGAGCCGCTTCTGTACAGCGCATTACCGATTCCGATATACGCCGCGTCGAAGTTGGAGTTTCTCTTCAGAATCTCCGTCCAGTCGTCAATCGCGCGGTCATTTTGACGCTTGTTCTGATGCTCAAGTGCACGAATCAAAACGTCACCGTATTCCGTACGGTTAAATACCGTAAAGGATGCGTCGTTTTTGTTGAGCAGCAACATTCTGTCACCCTGATAGGTGATCGCGCTCAAGCCGTTCTGAGAAATGGTTCCCAGCTGGTTCGAGACTGCCGCGAAATCACCGAAGGCAAACAAAAGGTTACCGTCAAAGTCATAAGTAAATACCTTACTTCTCTTCTGGTCAACGATCGACCAGGTCTTTTCGGGACCGATCGCAACGTCAACGACGGTCGAGGAGCCGGAGATCGTATCCGACGCGTTCATCTTGGTGTGGTCGACTTCTCCGCAAGGACCAAAGAATCCGTTACGTCTCATGATCTCGTCACCTGCTGCGTTCAGCATCTTAACGGGCGCGTATTCGCCCGACTTGCTTTTGATCGAGGAGATCATTTGGTTTTCTTCAATCGAAGAGGTGGTTACGTAGATAAAGTCACCGGTCAAGCTAATGTTGTTAAAACCGGTAGAAACCGCCTGAGCGGAAGCACTTCTCTGCTCGTCGGTCTGGAATCTTCTCCAGATCTGCTCCCAAACCGAAAGGGATACCTTCTGTGCGCCAACGAATCCGGTGAATTCACCCTCTTCGGTCATAACGATGATACCCTGATAGGTCGAGGAGGATACTACGTAAAGTCTGTCGTAGTTATCCACGGCAAGAGCAACCGGCTTATAGATCGCGCCCGAATCAAACAGCTGAGACTCAGGACGAGGAATGATACCAAGGAACTTACCTTCATGGCTAAAGGTAACGATTCGGCCCGAGCCGGTATCACAAACGTAGATCTTACCCTCTACGAGCTCACCCGCTACTCTCTTATCCGCCGTAATGTAAACGCCCTCGGGTGCGTTGAAGGTATCAGCAACACCCTGCTCGTTCACGAAGGTGGACAAAATCATCTTTACCTTGTAGTAACGGTCCAGAATAATGATACGATTGTTCTTCGTATCGGCGATGTAAACGTTCTCTTCGGAGTCAACCTCCAAATCTCCGGGTGCGGAGATCTTAGAGAGCCTTCCAAACGATTCCTCATATTTTTTCAGCGCCGTTTCATAATCGGCCTTTGCCTGAGAAACCTGTTGGTGGAGCTCCTTGTACTCATCGCTTTCAGGATCCAGCTGATCACGCATTAAGGTCAGCGTGTCCTTCTGAACAAGCGCCGCTTCCATCGAAGCCTTATCTTTTGCGAAATCCGCATGGAATTTAGCCAGAACGTTTGCATCCGACAAGCCCATGTATACCGAGTTGATCGCCTTGGAGGGCGTATACGCATCTGGCGAATACAGAGCTTTGCCGTCAATCGAGTAGGTATACGTGCGGTACGAGGATGCAGCACCTACCGGAAGAGCCAGCGCCATGATCAATGCAAAGATAACGCAAGCAATAGCAGTTATTTTTTTCATGTCTGTCCTCCTGTAGATTAGTCTTTCATACCACTGGATCCCATGGTCTCAATAATATTGGACTGGGAAATTACGAATACGAGAATCGGAACCATCATCATGACAACGGTTGCAGCAGCACTTGCGCCGGCACGCTTGATACCGCCCGCCGTGATCTGCTGAATTGCGTAGTTCAGAGACTTGAGCTGTTCCGAGTGAATGTAGATCGAAGCACCCTTGTTCCAGAGATCCTGGAAGGAGTAAATGATCAGCGTCAGCCATGCGGGCTTAACCATGGGCATTGCAATGACCCAGAAGGTACGAAGCTCGCTGGCACCGTCAAGTCTTGCACTTTCCAGAACCGCGTCGGTAACGCTCGATTCCATAAACTGCTTCATCAGGTACAGACCCAGCGAGGTTGCCCACGCGGGAATGACGATTGCCCAATAGGTATCAATAATATTGAAGGCGCTCATCAGAATGAAGCAGGTGATTGCGGTAACCGTCTGGTGGAACATCAGAGAGGTTCTGACCAGAGTAAACATGCCCTTACCGCCGGGGAACTTGATCTTCGCCATTGCGTATGCCGCGAGGGACGAGAAGAACAGGTTTCCAAACGTACCCGCAACGGAGGTAAACACCGTATTGAATATGTATCTTGAGAAGGGCACCATACTACCGCTCATCAATGTGAACAAATCCTTGAAGTTATCAAAGGTCGGTTCATATACAACGAATCTGGGGGGGAACATCCAAAGCTCGTCAAGGGGCTTCAGAGATTGGATCACCACGTAATACATGGGGATAAACATGAACGCGCCAAGGATTACCAACACAAAGGTAATTCCCGCGTCACCGCCTCTGGATCGGGCAAGTACGACTTTATGTTTTCTTGTTCTTAACTTTGCCATATTACGATCCTACCTTTGACAGAACTTTTTTCACCAGCATATTGGCGCCGATCATGACGACGAACAGCACCACAGCGATGGTGGAAGAATAACCGGTCTCAAAACGCTGTCCGCCGTAGTCCTCCAGGTGGTGCACGATGGTGTGCGCCGCATAGTTAACGGAGGGGAATCCGCAGAGCGCGGTAACGATTCCTCCGAAGCCGAAGGAGGAGGTAATGGACATAACCGCACCGAACATCAGCTGAGGCTTCATGTTGGGAAGGGTGATGTACCAGAGCTCCTGCCATCTGTTTCGGATACCGTCCACCGCTCCCGCCTCGTACTGAGCCTTGTCAATTCCCTGCAAGCCCGCGATAAAGGACAGGAAGGAGGTACCCAGCGAGGTCCAGAGCGCTACGACGATACACAGGGGCATGACGTACGCCTCGGTTTCAAACCAAGCGATTTCTTTTGTAATAATTCCAAGCTGCATCAGCCAAGCGTTTACCCATCCGTAGGCGTCACTGGAGAACAGCGTCGCCCATACGAGGTAAGCCTGACCTGCAATGGAGGGAGCGTAGAAGATCAGGGTAACGATCGCTCTGACCTTCGGAGAAAGCTCGTTAATGAACCATGCAACCATCAGGGACATCAGGTAGGATGCAGGTCCGACGATTACTGCGAAGATAAAGGTGTTCTTCGCCGCAATCAGAAAGATGTCGTCATCGAGAAACAATCGAATATAGTTATCGAGCCAGACGATATTCGGCATCTGAAGCAAGTTAAAATCCGTAAGACTGAGAACCATAGAAAGAACTACGGGCAAAATGGTAAAGCACGTGAAGATCAGCATGAAGGGCGCTACCATGAGATAGGCAACCCAGTTGCGCTTCATTTCTTTCCATGTCCATTGTGCACGCGACATATCCTTGCGTGCAACAGCCTTCTTATCTGCCGTTTTTGTGGACATACTTCTTCTCTCCTTCATTTATTTTTTAAAACACTACATTATTTATATGCTTCGTAGGATTCGAGTGCATCTGCCGCCTGATTCAGATATCCGACCGCCTTACCGAAGAGCTCGGAATTTTGATCTTCCAAAGCCTTCGCAAGCGCTCTCATCGAATCATAGTCTTCGGTAGAATACTCTGCAATCAAAGACATCACGTTATCAAACGCTACGTCATACGCACTATCGTAGGAAGAAGACTCGCGAATCGCCTGAAGCTCCGCCTCAGCCTGAGCCATACGCTTCTGTGCAAGGGTCTGACCAACGTAGTCGAGGGTTTCCAGACCGAACTCTGCACGTTTTCTCGTAATTTCCTTGTTGATGGTCGTTACGTACTGCTGGATTGCCGTTGCAGGCTCCATGTTATCGTCGTACGCATCCAGGAATGCGAACTGGGTGTAACGGCCAATAATGTATGCGCCGGGGTAGTTGGGGATCGACGCCAGATTGTTAAACTGGTAAGAGAGCTGCTCGTACTCCTCGGAGGTCCAAGGCATACTTCTCAGTGCAGTCTCGTTTGCGGTCGCATGCTTAGCGGAAGGACCGAGGATCGCTACCATTTCGTTGGAGTAAGCAACCTGACAGTCCGCACCAACGTGCCACTTCATGAACTCCCAAGCACTTTCCTCGTTCTCACAACCGTGAATCATAGTGATTGCCGAAACGTCGGATACCGTTACGTTATTGATGTTACCCTCTTCATCCGCATAACCGGGCATCGGGTAGAACGCCCACAAGCCTTCAATTTCGGTTGCGAATACCTTCAGATGGTTGTACGTTCCGGTGTAAACCGCAAATCCGATGGGCATCTCACCCGTTCTGAAACGGTTTGCGAAGTCGTACTTATAGGGGAAGGAGTACATGGTGAACATATCACACATGGTGGTAAACGCATCGAGCGCCACGTTGGAATCGTAGTTGATTCTCATACCGCCGTCAGCGAACAGCTCGCCGCCGCTCTGATACAGGAAGATGTTTGCGTTGTTCTGCATACCGATCTGCATGTTGTTCGCCTGAAGCACAGGAATCGCTTCCTTTACGTCATCCCAAGTCTTGGGAATCTCGATATCCAGCTCCGCAAGAATATCCTTACGAACGAACATCATGGAGAACGCCTGAGTCTCGGGCAAGCCGTAGCAATGGTAGACGTTGTCCGCATCCTCAATGCCAAGAACCAGCATTGCCGCGTCGTTGAACTGAGACTCAATCTCCTCAAATCCCGCCATGTTTTCAACCGGTACCAAGGCACCGCGGATTGCGTAGTTAATTACGTCAGTATGCGCAAGACCGATGTAAACGTCAGGACCTCTTCCCGAAAGAATGGAGGGAAGCAGCGTTCCGCCCGCAACCAGCTTCAGGTTGATCGGGATATTGGTATTGGGGGTAAAGTCGTTGTTGATCAGTCCGCGGACAACCTGCGTCTGGTCACGACCGTAAGCCAACCAAACCTCTACGGTTGCGTCGTCCTGGGTCTCGGAGAGAGCACCCATACGGTCATAGTTTCTAAAGAAGCTCTGGATAAATCCGCCCACCTCATATACGAGGGCATCCCAGAAGCCGGGCTCGGCCGCAGGAGCTTCAACGTCTGCCGACTGAATCGTAATATAGTCGATCGTCAAGGGCTGCGTCTTCGCATCGGACAGCCAAGTACCCAAAGAACCGATATAGGTCTTCAGCTGCTCCAGATTCTTTGCAACCTCGTCGTCGCTCTGACCCATGATCAGGAGCAAGCGCGCAACCTTATCCAGTGTTGCAGTCATCGAGCCCTTGACCTCTGCCGCTTCGGTCAGCATCGCGGAGATATTCTCCAGCTCGCGGCTCTGTACGATCATGTCGTACATGGTATCGGGCATCACGCGAGAGAATCCGTAGTCACGGAACTCGTCAGGAGAAGATCCCGTCAGCTTCAAAATATTCAGATAGTTATTATTAATGGAATCCAAGGACGCCTGAACGCGTCTCACCACATCACCCATGTTACCAAGGGAGATTTCAAAGCGAAGCGTGTAGGTAACGCCCTCCTCAAAGTAGAACTCAAATTCGGTCGTACCGTCGTTCAGCGCACCGGACTGCCACTTGGAGGAATAGTCGAACTGAAGCATAGCGGCCTCCGCAAAAGGAACACCGTTATAGTAGCCCGCACTTCCCTCTTCCAGGCCGTCGCTGTAAATCTTCAGCATTCTGGAGGTATACATACCGTCAAGCAGATCCTGCTTAAAGCGGGTATCAATCTCATACATACCGCTCTTGCTGACCTGGAAGGTGTACTCCAGCCACTGTCCGGGCGACTGCCACTTATCACCACCGATGGTGTTCAAAAGAGCAGCCTTGGTGGTGGTGGGAGAGGTGATCGCACTGGTGGAATCCGAGATGGGGTAAATGGTCTGAGAGGAAGCAGCAGAGAAATACTCACCCTCCATCTTGATCACGCCCTCACCCTTCGGGGCACTTGCATGCTTTGCCAGATAGTCCGCATAAGACATGGGAGCCTCAGGAACAACCAGACGAATTTCAGAAATCACGATCGGCTCGTTTACCGATTCCATCGAGATCGTTACCTTGCCCTCCTCATCGGGCGCAATTGCGAACTCAAAGGGCAGCTGATAGAAGCCGTTTGCATCCTTAAATTCATAAGTAGACCACTCGGGAGCCTGTGCCAGAGCCGTACGAATCTCGTTTCCGTCAATGTCTGCAGCGAAGAAACGGATCAGCTGCTCGTCAACCAAAGCCGCCGTTTCGCTGGTCCAATATTCGGGCATCTTATATTTAATGAAGGTTTTTCCGTTTTCGGATACCTCCTCTGCCTGAATACCGACGCTCTTTGCCTTCTCAAGATAGGTTGCAGCCGACTCACCCTCGGGAAGCTCAAAGCGTCCATCGGGATAGCCGTTGCGCCAGATCTTGGAAACAGTCATGTAACGAGCCTCCGAGAAAGGAACCTCACCGTTGATCATGAAGATTCTCTCGATCGAAGCCGCCTTAGCTTCTACGGGATAATACTCAACCTCAACATAATACTTTGCAGCCTTCTTGATGAGATCGGTCGTCCAGGAAATCGTTCCCGTCTCAGGAACGTACACACCGGACTTTTCGCCGAACGTGTCCACGTAGGCAACGGTCCCCTTGGCCGCATCCGCCGCAGGCGCCTCGCCGTTCTTCATCACGAAAGAGAAGTTTTTCGTCGCGTCAAGAACCACGTCCTCCTCCGCGTACGGAATCTCTCCCTGAAGAGCCGCATACTCACTGTACGAAATCGCATTCAACAGCGCCTTGATATCACTGGTAGTCGTGTCGGAAACAGAGGAGTTATCCGCAGCACTTACGGACATCACGCTACCGCCCAAGACAACAACCAAAGCAAGCACAAAGGCTGTTATTCTTTGAAATTTCGTCTTTTTCATTCCAAAATTCCTCCTGTGAATAATTTTGAAGAACCAAACCGTTCTTCGGAACTTGATGTTGCCATCATAATCACCTATGTTCTTCGCAGTATTTTCAAAGACAAGGCTAAGGCGCTCCTTGCTTCAAAAAAGCCGACGGCGATTCCTCCGCCGTGCCATAAAGCAAGGACCCGAGGGCAACACCAACGCTATACTTCAAATACTTCAAAGGCAGCGCGCCGGTTCAAATCGCGCCGCTTCAGGCATTTTGGGCGCAAAATGCCCCAAGATGCCGAAAAATCACAACCATATATTATCATAAACTCATCAAAAAGTCAAGCAGACATCACAAATCCGTCCCATCATCAAACGGTCTTTTTGTAGTTTTGTCGTTCGTCCCAAAAAGAAAAAATCGTCGTTTTTGCTATTATTTTTTCTCGTTTTGGCGTTATGTAACTATAATTTACCTCGTTTGTTCCAATAAAACGAATTTGTCGATCAATTTTGTGTATTTTCCACATATCTTTCTTTCGATATTTTGTCGCAACACAGTTGCGTAATCTAAAATTACAAGTCCCCTTTTTATCGGTCTGTCTCAACCCTCAATTTTGTCCAATATTTTTGTAAAATTTGCACAATTTTGAACCCCTTTTTTCTACACATAAGAAAAACACATTTTTTTTAAAAAATGTTCAAAAAAGTACACTTCCTCCCCAAAAAGGCGATTTTTGAAGGCAAACGCCGTGGTTTTTTCTTTTTAATTCTAATTCTGTTTATTTTTTCCATTTATTTGTTTTGTGCCAAAATTCACAGTAAAAAAAATATACAAGCGGCGCCCTCAAAACAAAGGCGCCGCTTGTACCAAACGTTATTTTCAACCAATACGTCCGTCATCTCAAAAATCCATTCACAATCTCTTCTTCAGCTTCCTTCTCGGTCAAACCAAGCGTCATCAGCTTAATCAACTGCTCGCCCGCAATTTTTCCAATCGCAGCCTCGTGAATCAAAGACGCATCCGGGTGAATTGCCATGATCTCCGGAATTGCCACCACCTTGGCATCATCCATAATGATCGCGTCGCACTCGGTATGTCCCGAGCAGGACGCTCCGCCCGTTACCCGGGAAATAAATTTTTGATAAGACTTGTCTCTGGCAACCGAACGGGAGATCACGTGCGTTCCCGCACCCTCGCCATTCAGCTCCACGTCAAACTCGGTTTCCGCGTACTGCTCACCGTGGGTCATGATCTTTTCTTTCACAATCAGTGTTGCATTTTTCGACACAATCGCCTTGGTCGTTCTCTTGGTAGAATCCACTCCCTTGATCTGTGCCGTTTCCATCTCCAAGCGAGACCCTTCAGCCAATTCCACGTAAGTATGCGGATTCATCACATTCTTTCCGTTTCCATCGCCCTCGCCGTAATGCTTTTCAATATATTTCACTTTTGCATTTTTCGACAGATAAAACGAGTGTACTCCGCTATGCTCCGAGGTCTCAGAGCCCCCGTTGTGAATCCCGCATCCGGCGACGATGGTTACGTCACAATCCTCGCCCACATGGAAATCGTTATAAACCAGCTCCTTCAATCCCGTCTGGGAAAGAATCACAGGAATATGCAAACTCTCGTTCTTCGTACCCGCCTTGATATAGATATCAATTCCGGGTTTGTCCTCTTTTTTTACGATATCAATATGCTCCGAGGAGTTTTTACCATGAAGCTTTCCGTTGATCCGCAAGGAATACGCTCCCTCGGGAACCTCGTGAATCCCCGCAACCTCCTCAAGAAGCTTTTGTTGAATCTTATCCATATTCCCTCCTTACGCGTTCTTTGTGTAGCGGCAGCCCGACTGAACGTCCATCAGGCGTGGGAAAATCTCTTCCTTCGCGCCGTATTCCGCCACCTGACCACCAGCCAGCACCACGATCTTGTCGGCAATGTTCAAAATTCTCTCCTGATGGGAAATGATCATGATCATACCCTTGGTGCGCTCGTACATATTCTCAAACACCTTGATCAAATTGTTAAAGCTCCAGATATCAATTCCCGCCTCAGGCTCGTCAAAAACCGAAAGCCGTGTGCCGCGGGCGTTGATCATAGCGATCTCGATGCGCTTCAGCTCACCGCCCGACAAAGATGCGTTCACCTCGCGGTTAATATAATCCTTTGCGCAAAGTCCTACCTCAGAAAGATAGGCGCAAGCCTCCGAAATATTCGTATTCTTGCCTGCCGCAAGAGAGATCAGATCCTTGACCGTAATTCCTTTAAAGCGGACGGGCTGTTGAAACGCAAAGCTGATTCCCGCACGTGCACGCTCGGTGACAGACAGGTCGGTAATATCCTCGCCATCCAGAAGAATTCTCCCCTCGGTGGGCTGAATAATACCGGCAACCACCTTAGCAAGAGTAGACTTTCCGCTACCGTTTGGGCCCGTGATCGCAATAAAGCGATCATCAAGCTGAAGATTTACGTTCCTCAGAATGTCCTTTCCCGAAACCGAATAAGATATATTTTTTAATTCCAGCATCGTATTTTCCTCGTTCCGTTTATATTCAATATAACAATCATTATATTTTAGAAGAATATTATATCGTATTTTTTCCATTTTTTCAAGACCTTTTGTAACTTTTTGCAAAATTCTCGTTTCTTTTCTCCCTTACACGAAGTTAGTTTTGGCTAATTTTAGCCTTTTATATTATTTTTTAACACTATAATAATATTTTAATTCATTTGTTTATCTTGGTTACTCTTCATATTTTATCATTTTTCGACACATTATAAAAAAGAGGTGACGCCGCGTTACTTTGCGGCGTCACCATATCCTTCATGCTATAAAGAACGGCATTCCTCAAAAGTAATAATACCCCGCGCCCTCAAGAATTCGCTCCGAGGATACGTGATATTTTTTCGCCACCGCCCAAAGATCCTCTGCGGACGAGGGATAATAAACCACCATGCGGTTCTCCCTTTCCTCCAGCGTCTCTCCAAAACGGATACACCGAACCGCGCTGACCCGACAAGTGCCGGAGAGATCGGTTGCCACGGCGATTTCCGCATCCAGAAGAAGCTGTTCCCCGTCGTTTCGAGCACGACACGAAATCACCTGTCCCACACCGTCAAAGCCAACCACATCTTCTCCGATAACTCCCAGCTCGTATCGTACGGGAACCGTCACCTCCGACGAAAAAAGCTCCCCATTCGCCTGACACAAAAGCTGATAGCGGCTCTGACCGCTCAAGAACACCGTCTCCCCCACCGTACTGCATCCGTCAAAGGTCACCGAACCCCACACGTCCAGTATCTCTGTGTCCTCGGGGAGATTGATCGTCGAAAGGGGAATCCGCTCGCTTTGCGTCAGATTTCCGTTTCCGCACCCAAGAGAGGTGGGCAGCTCGTATTCTGTCCACTCGCACTCACTCTCTCGTTCAACGGAGTACAAGTCGGTCGTAAAGCCCAGCGGAACCTCGCCCATGCCTCTTCCCTCCAGAAGGAGTCCCACATCCGATAGAATCCTTCCCTCCTCCACGTGCACGTTCAACTCGCTGACAAATGCCACCGCACGGCAAGGGGTATCCGCATTTGCCCCCTCCAGCTCGATCTCCCCCTCAAAGGGAATCTTTCTCTGGTGAAGCTCTACTCTTCCGTCCTCACGGGCTACCAGCAGCTTTAAGAAGACTTCGCCCAGCGCCAAGGCTCGATCCTCCGCCATGCGAACCTCCCGAACAAAGGGAACGGCATCCGCCACCGACACTCTGGCATCCTCCCCAACGCCCGTGATCTCCTCGCTAACCGTGATCAAATCCGACATGCCGCACACGGGGCGCAAGCCGCGACATTCCAATCTCCGCCGACGAATCGAGGAGGGATCGACCGCTCCGATCTGCCGCTCCTCGACCTCCATTTGCCCGTATGCGCGAATATGCGCCCGCAGTCGGCAACGAACGCTCAGCTTTCTTGGCGCCAAGACTCTCGTGTTGACCGTCTCGGGAACGACGCAGGCAAAGGTTGCCACTCCTTCGTTCAGATCAAACTCCCCTGCCCGTTCAATAGGCGCACTGCAGCTGTACTCCACCATCAGGGGAACGCTGTATATTCCTCCGTCCGCGCCCACGTAAATCACCTGAAGATCCACGCTTCCGTTCAGCTCTACGCCCGACGCGCTGACGTATTTGGCAGGAGGCAATACGGTAGGACGCACCCCAAGGATCCTTCGGATTTCAGGCTGATAATCGGGCATGGTGTATTCGCCCGTCGCCTCGGCATTGATCACGCGATCGCAGAGGGGCATGGTGATCCGACCCGCGCCCTCAGTTCCCATTCCCATTTCGTCCATATAATTCATCTCCAATCTCCTTTACCAAAATATACTTTACGGTAAAATTTATGTGTTTTCACCGCCCGATATGTCCAAAACAAAAAAAACATCGGAATTTTTGGATTATTTTTTCCATTCCTCTCCGTAGCTGTTGACAGAATCCTTACAAAATGATATAATATATTTAATTATGCCTATCTGCGTTTCGGAGGGAGAGATCACATGAAGCAAGTATTTATTTCGAAAGAGCAAAAGCAATACCGTGCCAATTTGCACAGTCACAGCACCCTTTCCGACGGCAATCTTTCGCCCGAGGAATTAAAGGCACTCTATCGAAAGAACGGCTATTCGATTCTGGCGATCACCGACCACGAATATCCCAAATCTCACTCCGATCTTTCCGAGCCCGATTTTCTCATGCTCACAGGCTACGAGGTATACATCCGCTCCACCCCCGACGCTTCCTTCGATCCCTACGAGCCGGAGGTTCATCTCAACCTCTTCGCCAAGGATCCAAAAAACGAGCTTGCTGTCTGCTTTAACGAGCGCTCCTGCAAGTATCTGACCGACCCGATCGCGCGTCAAAGACTACGCCGTGTCGGCTCGGAGAGACAGAGAGAATATACCGTGGAATACGTCAACGAATTGATCCGCACGGCGGTGGAAAACGGATATCTGGTCGCTTACAATCATCCCGTTTGGTCCCTGGAGGACGAGGAGCGGATTTTATCCTATGAAAACCTCTTCAGCCTCGAGATCGACAACGGTGTCTCCCACTTGGGGAACGGGATCGAATACGCGGGCGCACTCTATGATAAAATGCTCCGCCGCAGAATGCGTCGCTTCTGTCACGGCGGCGACGATAACCACAACAAGGAAGCTCTAACCTCTCCAAGAAGTGACTCCTTCCGCGCGTTTACCATGATCCTCTCGGAGGACCTCTCCTATTCCTCGGTCATTCGCGCCATGGAGACGGGCAACATGTATTCCTCCACCGCCCCCCTCATTTACGAGCTGGCACTGGAGGACGGCGCGGTTCACGTAGAATGCTCTCCCGCCAAGAAGATCGTGCTTTACACGGGTAGCAAGACTCCCGCCTTCCAGGTGGCTGACGAGGGCTCTTCGCTGACGAGTGTTTCCTTGGCGCTGGATCCCATCGCCCCCTATTTCCGTGTAGCCGTCATCGACGAGCAGGGGCGCATTGCCTCTACCCGAGGATTTTTCCGCGACGAATACAACCGATAACAAAACTTATGAAAGCAAAAAGGAGGTGAGTGCATGGTCACGATTACCGATGTTCTTCCCAAAAGCCGCGCCGCCAAGGCAAAGATTCAGGCGGGAGATATCCTTCTGTCCATCAACGGACGGGAGATCACGGACGTTCTGGACTACCGGTTTTATCTGGCAGAGCGTGACGTAACCCTGCTTCTTCTCCGCGACGGAAAAGAAAAAAAGGTGCGTATCCGCAAAGAGGAATACGATGACATCGGCTTGGATTTTGAAACGCCGCTGATGGACAAAAAGCATTCCTGTGAAAACAAATGCGTTTTCTGCTTCATCGACCAGCTGCCGAAGGGCATGCGCTCCTCTCTCTACTTTAAAGACGACGATTCCCGCCTCTCCTTCCTCCACGGAAATTACATTACCCTGACCAATCTTCAGGAAAAGGATATCAGGCGGATCATCGATATGCACATTTCCCCCGTCAACGTCTCGGT
>JAZORA010000093.1:0-4354 GCA_045656365.1 Eubacteriales bacterium
CGTTGCCTCTTCCGCTCTTGCTATGCTCAAGATCTGCGCCTTCGTGGTGTTTTTCTCTGCCTTTGTAGGGACCCTTTCCTACTGTCTCCGCCCTCTGCATCTCGATCCTGCCGCCGAGGCTCTCTGCTTTGGTTTTTTTGAAATGACGGGAGGTATCCTTCGGGCGGCAAAATGCGACACCGCCATCTCTCCCTATCTTTGCGCCGCCTTGGCAGGATGGTCGGGATGGTCGGTTCATTTTCAGCTGATCAGTCTCTCGGACGAGAAGGTCTCCCATCTTCCCTACCTTTGGGCAAAGGCGGCGCAGGGCTTACTCGCCCCCATTCTCCTGACTCTCTGGAATCTTTTTTTCTAAAGCTAAAAAACGGCTCGCGTGTGATCCTCATGAATCACACGCGAGCTTATCTGTATTATTCTTTTCCTTAAAACGCCCGTTTTCTTTCTGCCGTCAGCTCTACGTAGCCAAGTTCATCCTTCACGGTTCCCTTGGTAAAGAGGAACGCGTCCTCGGTGGCATAGCAAGAAAAGCTTCCCTCCTCGTAAAACACGGCACCAAGTCCCGCCTCCGCCGCAAGGGATGCGACCGCTTCGTCACTCGGCCCATGAACGAGAAGAACCAGCGGAAGCGAAAGCGATTCCACCGTTTTCAAAAAATCGAGTCCTTCTCTCGACGAGGGAGTCCCTCTCCAGAGAAGAACGAAAAACCCGTCGTTTTCTCCTCCAACCTGGTAGAGACCGAACTCTTCCGTCCAAGCGATCTCACATCCGTTCCTTATAAGAAAATGATCGTGCTCGGATCTCTGAAAGGCATAATCCGAAAGATTCTCCTTCCATACGCTCTCCGTCACACTGGGTAAGTCGTCCAAAAGCGCCAAGGAGGGCTGATTCGTTCGAATCGTCTCCCAAAGCTCCGTCACCGTGGCGGCATTCCGATATTCCTCTCCGTCCGTCAAAACCGACGCGATCGTTGCCACGGATTTTTCGTATGGCATTGCTCTCGTTCCGTCAAGAAGGATATTGCACACACCCTCCTCGGGAGACTGCGTCAGTTGTCGGCACAATTCCCGCATTGCCACCGATACGCCAAAGGAGTCCCTCGCCGTCAACACGAAGCCGTCTCCGTCAGGCACGATATACGCCGCCGAATCACTCCGCCCCGTGGAATCAAGGGACAGATGAATCTGACGATGTGCCTGATTTTTCTCCTCAACCGCTTCATGGGACAATACGTATCCGCTCACGTCGGCAATCCGACGGCAAAACGCTTCTGCCAGCGATCCAAGCGAGGCTTCCTCGTCCACAGGATACGTTACCGTATATTCATTCAGATCCCAGCCGTTCAGCGTAACCGACCTCACGGGATAGGTGTCAAAAAAAGAAAATCCCGCCTCGGGAGAAAGCATCTGCTCCGCCGTCGCGTGAGGCAACAATTCTTCCCTGAAGCGACGGATCGCCGCCATGGTTGCTTCGTTGGTTTTTCCTCCCAACAAAATTTTGTTTTCCTCTCCCCGACAGAGATAATCTCCGCGCTTCAAGGACTTGGTTTCCCGCAAGGCGAAGGGATTGTCCACGCATCCCATCAGAAAATACACCTTGCTTTTTTCCATGGAAATCGCCTCGCTGTCGTACCGCAGCCGATAAGAAACACCGGTCCGTGACGCGATCTCCTGCGCAAGTGCAAGCGTTTCATCGTAAAGCTCGGAGGAGCAATCCTCGGGCAGAATCAAAATACATTCGGAGATCGCCTCCCCGCTCTCCTCCAAGGTCAAAAGCTCAAAGGGCGGCTCCTCTCCGTCATTTCCCCACAGAAGGATCACCACCCAGACGATCAAAACCGTGAGCAAGAGAAGCGCCGCACCGATCCACCAAAGGATGGGCTTCCGTTTATCGGTAATCAAAACGCTCACCCACCTCTCTGGGCACGTCTTTTCCATAGCTTGCCTCTACGATTTTCGCGGTAAAAGCGGACGCTTCGCTCTTTTTGATGGCGTAACGCACCAAAACGTCCGCCCCAAACTCGGTTTCGTCAATGATTGCCGACGCACCCGCCAGCATCACGCTGTATTTCTGATATTCCGAATAGCCACAGCGCAGCTCGTATTCGCCGTAGGGCTGATAGGTAATAATGCCTGCCGCCTCCAAGGCAAGAGAAGCGGCATGGGAATAGGCGCGAACCAAGCCGCCCGCCCCCAGAAGCGTTCCTCCAAAATAACGGGTGACCACCACGCAGACATTGCGCACACCGCTTTTGCGGATCACGTCAAGAACGGGCATGCCCGCCGTTCCCTGAGGCTCGCCGTCGTCGGAGTAACGGGCGATGATCTCCCCGCGCATCAGATAAGCAAATACGTTGTGCGTGGCATCCCCATATTCCTTTTTCAGACGCTTGACGAATGCTTGCGCCTCCTCCTCGGTGTCGGTTCGGATCGCGTGACCGATAAAGACCGATCGTTTTTCTTCAAATTCCGCATGCGCCTCTTCACGAACGGTCGTAAAGAAATCGGTTTTCTCGCCCATCGAATCTCTCCTTTGTTTTTTATATCATATCCAAAATTATATCGAAAAACCCTTGGCTTGTCAAGATTCGAGGGACAATTTGGTTGAATTTTGTCGAAAAAGGGTTGCTTTCCTTACGGTAAGCAACCCTACGGCTTAGTATTCGTCGTTTTCCTCGTTCTCTTCGGGAAGATCGTCCACGGCGTATTTCCGCATCATGCCCCGTGCCTTGGCATCGGCAAGGGCGACGGCGATCATTGCCTCGGCGCCGTATTCCACGCTCTCGACGGTAGCAAGACGGTAAAGGGTATTCAGCGCACCGCCATCGGAGTTGGGGATCCGATAGGTCACTCGCCGTTTTCCCTCGCTGACCATTGCCGTCAGCTTTTCGATCATACCGTCCACACCCTGGCCCGTACGGGCAGAAATAAAGACCACGTTCTCGTCGGCTTCCTTTCCAAGTCGCGGAAGCTCCGCCATACCGAGATCACACTTATTGAACACGTACAAGGTCGGCTTTCCCCCCGCCCCAAGATCGCAAAGAAGCTCCTCGGTGACCCGAAGCTGATCTCGAAAATTGGGATCGGAGGCATCGGTCAGCACCAACAGCACGTCGGCGCGGCACGCCTCCTCCAGCGTCGATCGGAACGCACGAATCAGGTGGTGGGGCAGCTTATTGATAAACCCAACCGTATCGGTCAGAAGAATCGACTCTCCCGAGGGAAGCTCGAATTTTCTCGTGGTGGGATCAAGAGTGGCAAACAGCTTGTCCTCTGCCAAGATCCCCGCATCGGTCAGACGGTTCAGGAGCGTGGATTTCCCCGCATTGGTATAGCCCACGATTGCCACCTCGGGAATTCCGCTTCGGTCACGGGATGCCCGCATGGTCTTTCGGTTCTTGTCCATCTCGGCAATCTGCGCCTCCAGGGCGTGAATCCGACGGTTCATATGACGGCGATCGGTCTCAAGCTTGGATTCACCGGGACCTCTCGTTCCGATTCCGCCGCCAAGACGGGACATCTCGGCACCGTGCCCCGAGAGACGGGGCGCGGTATACTTCAGCTGAGCCAGCTCAACCTGCAGCTTTCCCTCCCCCGTTACGGCGTGCAGCGCAAAGATAAGCAAGCTCCGCCGCCTTTTCGCTACCGATCATGGTCCTCGTATCGGGCGAGTCCATGTTTTGTGTCAAACGCGCGACCGAAACACCGCCCGCGGTGGAAAGCAATCCCTCCAGCTCGTCAAGGCTTCGGTCCACGCTCTCCCGCGTCTCACCTCCGCAAACCACGCCGACGAGAATCGCACGATCCATTTTTTCCTGTATATTCGATTGAAGCTCCATTGAAATCACCTCACATATAGCATGTCCATCTAAGGAACATTTATGAAAAAAAGAAAGGCAAGTCTGTACCTCTGCACACAACTTGCCTTACATCATGACTGCCGATTATCTCTTTGCGCTTTCAAGTCTCTTCTTGAACTTGTCAACACGTCCGCCCACGTCAACAAACTTCTGCTTGCCCGTGAAGAAAGGATGGCACTTGGAGCAAATTTCAACTCTCATTTCGCCGCCCTTGGTGGACTTAGTTGTAACGGACTCTCCGCAAGCGCATCTGATTACGCACTCTTCATACTGGGGATGGATGTTCTGTTTCATTATTTTTCACCTCACAAAATTTCTTCACTGTTCTTTGACAGTGATTTCACAAGTGGATTTATTATAACATTTTTTTATATGCTTGTCAATACCTTTTTTTCAAAAAAACAATACTTTTGCATTACTTTAAAATTTTTGCACGTAACACACACCGACAAAATTCTCCCGCTGAGTGTTGTATAATCAAATCACACCGCCAAGGGA
>JAZORA010000094.1:0-3266 GCA_045656365.1 Eubacteriales bacterium
GTCGCGGCGGCGGTTCGATGGAGGATCTTTGGGCTTTTAACGATGAAAATCTGGTGCGTGCGGTGGCTGCATCTGAGATTCCCGTGATCTCCGCCGTGGGTCACGAGACCGATTTTACCCTTTGCGATTTTGTAGCCGACCGACGGGCGCCGACGCCTTCGGCGGCGGCAGAGCTTGCCGTTCCTGATCGGGCGGCACTCCTTGATCGTGTGGCAGAATCGGGCGCGCGCCTTGGTCGGCGCGCCGAGAGCATTCTCGCCGATCGGCGGGCGGCGGTAGCGCGTCAGGAGCGGGCACTCTATCTCTTGTCTCCCGATCAGAAATTGTTGCGCATGCGGCAGACGTTATCCCATAGAAGGGAGACCATGGATCGGGTGATCCAGCGTCGAGTGGAGGGCGCACGGTCGCGCCTATCCGAAGCCGCGGCAAGAATGGAGGCGCTGTCTCCCTTGGCGGTTCTCGGCCGCGGCTTTGCCGTGATCAAGAACGAGGAGGGAAGTATCTTACCCTCCATCGGTGGATTGACGGTCGGACAGCGTGTAACGCTTCTTTTGCGTGACGGCTCTGCCGACGCGCGGATCGAAGCAATCGAGCATAAGGAAGGGAAATGATGAATATGAAGGATATGAATGAAATGAAATTGGAGGACGCCATGCGCCGACTGGACGAGGTGGTAAGCGCCTTGGATCGGGAGGGATCGAGCCTTGAGGAGTCGCTGGCACTCTATGAGGAGGGCGTTCGCTTGGTGGCGCTTTGTAATCATAGACTTGGCGAGGCGGAGCGAAGAATCAACGCGCTGAAGATGACGTCCGACGGTGAGATCGTGGAGGTCGCCTTCCCCGAGACGCCCATGACGGAGGAATAAAATGAATATCAAGGAACAAATAATTGCCAACGCCGAAGGCGTTGAGAAAGCGCTGGCTTCTCTTGGACTTCCCGCAGACGAGGATATTCAGGTACTTCTGGATGCCGAGGCGTACTCGCTTCTCGGCGGCGGAAAGCGGATTCGTCCCTTTCTGGTGAACGAGACCTGCCGTGCGCTTGGCGGCGATACAAAGGCTTCGATGCCGTTTGCTTGCGCGTTGGAGATGATCCACACCTATTCGCTGATTCACGACGATCTTCCCTGTATGGATGACGATGATATGCGTCGTGGCAAGCCCACGAATCACAAAAAATTTGGCTACGCCAACGCGCTTCTGGCGGGCGACGCACTCCTGACCAAGGCATTTTTTGTGGCATCTACCAATCCTTATGTGGACGCGAACACTCGTGCTGAGGCGGTTCGGCTTCTTTCGTTCTTCGCGGGAGAAGAGGGAATGATTGGCGGTCAGATTATGGATCTTGAGGGTGAGACCCGTGCGCTGGAGTGGGAAAAGCTGTTGCGTCTTCATTCCATGAAGACGGGCGCGCTGATGGAATGTGCCGCTCTGCTTGGCGCACTGGCGGCAGGATTTGCTCCCGATACGGAAGAAGCACGGTCGCTTTCGGCGTATGCCAAGGGAATCGGACTTGCCTTTCAGGTCATCGATGACATTCTCGATGTAACGGGTGTAGAGGAAGAGGTTGGAAAGAGTCTGAAGAGCGATGCGGAAAAGCATAAGACCACCTTCCTGACCTATATGGACGTAGCGGAGGCAAAAAAATATGCCGAAAATCTGACGGAGGGTGCCGTCGAGTCGCTTTCTTGTCTTTCGTCTACCGAGGTTTTGCGGGAGCTTGCCTATTATCTGGCGGACCGCACCTATTGATCGTAACAATAAAGAAGTGTAAAAACGGGATACAATCATGGAAGTAATTAAAAGTATTTTTGGAAATTACATATTGGTCAGCGCGATTCTCGGTTGGTTAATCGCTCAGATCATGAAGATCTTTACGGGTTGCTTCAGTACGAGAAAATTTAATATTTTGATGATGTTCGAGAATGGCGGTATGCCGTCCTCCCACTCCTCCACCATGTTGGCTCTGACCACCGCCTGTGCTGTTCAGGAGGGCTTTGCGTCGGCGTATTTTGCGATTGCTATGATTCTTTCCGTAATCGTCATGAACGATGCTTTTGGTGTCCGCTACGAAACGGGTGAGCAGGCGAAGATCCTGAACCGTATCACAAAGGAGCTTTTCTCGGGTAAGCCCGAGGAGTTCAATACGGGTCTGAAAGAGCTGGTGGGACACACCCCCTTTCAGGTGCTGATCGGTGCGATCGTCGGTGTGGCAACGGCAATTCTCTACGGCCTGATCGTGGGAGCCCTATGAGAGTCGACGTATATCTTGCGGCAACGGGGAGAACCCAGAGCCGTAAAAAGGCGCAGGATCTGATTGCCGCGGGGGCGGTGCGGATCGACGGTGCCCTTGTAAAAAAATCCTCGGAGAACGTGGACGAGAGCATCCCTCACGAGATTGAGATCGAGCAGGTATTCAAATACGTCAGCCGCGGCGGAATGAAGCTGGAGGCGGCACTGGACGCCTTTCGTGTCAACGTGTCCCGAAAAAAAGCGGTGGACATTGGCTCGTCCACTGGCGGATTTACCGATTGTCTTCTAAAAAGAGGCGTGGGTCGGGTGATCTGTGTGGATTCGGGCGTCGGACAGCTGCACGAATCTCTTCGCGTAGATTCGCGTGTGGTGGTTCGGGAGCAATTTAATGCTCGACTTTTGGATGAGAATGTGACCGAGGGGCTTTGTGACATCGGTGTGATGGACGTTTCTTTTATCTCGCAGACCTATCTGCTTCCGAATCTCGCGTCGGTTTTGCGAGAGGGTGGGGAGCTTATCAGTCTTATCAAGCCTCAGTTTGAGGCAGGGAAGGCGGCGCTTGGAAAAAACGGTGTCGTACACAGCGGCGCGTACCGATATCTGGCGGTCAAACGGGTGCTGGAATCGGCAATCAGCTGCGGTTTTGACCCTGTGGGTCTGATCCCCTCGCCTATTGAGGGAGGAGACGGAAACAAGGAATACCTTGCCTATTTTATCAAACGTCCCTCACTTGTTCCTCGGATCGACGACAAGATGATTCGTCGGATCACGATCGTTTGATCATGAATTTTGCAATGATATCGTAATTAGAAAGGAATGACGCTGTGAAACAGATTGCTTTGATTACGAATTTTAATATTTCGGAAAAGCTGGCGGCGGCCATGCGCGTAGCCGATAAGCTTGCGGAACGGGTAGAACGGATTTTTGTGCCCGTCTCTTACAAGGAGCGCATTATGCGCAGTAAAAATCACCGCAAGGAGTTTATTTACGAATCGCCCGAGAAGATCTATGAGG
>JAZORA010000095.1:0-3679 GCA_045656365.1 Eubacteriales bacterium
ACAGAACGACATGGCTACGATCCGACTTTCAAAGAATGGTTGATGAAGGACATACGGTATGCAACCATACCGCAAGTCACCGTGATATGACAACTGTAAATGACCTGAATGAATTCCGTACAGAACTGGAATGCTTGGAGAAAAAATACAAAAGCTTAACGGGAAAAGATATGCCAAAGCTTTATCGCCCACCCGAGGGGCGCTTTGACGAGCGTTCCTTAGCCTTTTCCGATCAGCTTGGCTACGCTACGGTCTTTTGGAGCTTTGCGTACGCGGATTGGGATAACAATCGCCAACCATCCGCCGAATATGCCCAAAAGAAGATTATGGATAACCTGCATAACGGGGCTGTGATCCTACTCCATCCTACCTCGTCCACCAATGCCGAAATTCTGGGTGACGTAATTCGACAAATGAAAGCAGAAGGATATCGATTTGCCAAGCTTGAGGAATTGATTGAATCATGAAATATTTGCGCGTATATTGCAGAAAAAGCTTGATCATTTTATTGGCTTGTATTCTTATATGCTTTTCATTTGCGCCCACCGCTTCCGCGACGTCTCGATATGGTAACGTATACTGCAGAAGTGGAGCGGATCATAAAAAGATCGCCCTGACCTTTGATGATGGTCCTCACCCCAGATATACTAAGGAAATTCTATCTATTTTAGAAGAATACGGTATTACTGCTACCTTTTTTATTATTGGTGTCAATGCGGTGAACTATCCTGAAGATTTAAAGCGAATCGTCGATTCCGGATGTGAAATCGGAAACCACACGTATTCCCATCACACTCTAAATAAACTCAATCCGGACGATGTAAAAAACGAGATTATGGAATGTGAAAAAGTTCTCTGCGAGTTAACAGGAAAAAAGCCCAGTGTTTTTCGCCCGCCTCAAGGGATTCTCCCAACCTCGATCGACACAATCGTTTGGGAAGCTCATTATAACGTTGTGTTGTGGAGTATCGATACACGAGATTGGGCAATGAATCCATCGAATGAGATCGTAAAAACGGTTCTCGCGCAATTGAAGGGGGGAGACATCATTCTGATGCACGACTACGTTTCAGGCGGAAATACCACCTGTGAAGCATTGCGTATGATGATTCCGGAAATTCTTGAAAGAGGATATGAATTTGTGACAGTTTCAGAAATGATTAATGGAGATCATGCCAAAGCATGATCTCCATTGTATTATTCTTCAATTTCGGGTAACATATCGGTTTCATTTTCATCCGAGGCTGTTTGATAGGGCTCGATCATATATCGACTGATGATGGGATATGCCGCATAGGTTGTAATAAATCCAATGAAAGCAAAGATATAGATCAGCGGAAGAACAAGCGGAATCGAAACACCGATGGGAAGCAGGAATACGATCAAAAGAACATGAAGCCCGATCAAAAGAATCAGACCGAGAATTGCCATCAAATTTCGCTTGATACCTAAGATCGTAAAAATCAGTGCATTCTTTAAAATCTTAAAAATAGACAAATCGAAGGTGATCAGGAGCTGATAGATATAAAAACGAATGATTAAATAAATCAGGCCGACGGCGAAGGTGGTAAAATACATAAAGTCCATTCCGAAGGAACCGGTTCTATAGAAGAAGAAAATAAAATCCATAATCAATACGGCACTACAGATAAAGTCGAGAAGTCCAAGGAAAAATCCTTGCTTCCAGTTTCGCTTAATACCGTAAATGTAATCGGAAAGAACGAAAACCGCGTCTCCTCGGCACAGTCCACGTAAAACGTACGCAGCACCGATATTCTGCCAACCAAAGGTGAGCGCCGTAATGAGAACCAACACAACGATCAAAACGTTCATACCGGAGCTAAGGACGGGGACGGACATTTGCATGGCTGAAAAATCAAGCGCCGCCGTCAGGGAAGGGGACGGAAGAATTTTCGCAATGCCGTAAAGGGGAACGTAGTTTGCATCGATCACGCTCGGCGCTTTGGTTCCCAAGAGGAAGAGACCCAAAACCACAAACAAAGGCGCAAGCATCAGCAAAAGAATCAGATTCAAACGCAAAAGCTGAGGAAATTTCCGTTTTGCCAACACAAAGAAAAATTTTAGGGTTGGCTTTCTGCTTTCCTCTTCATATACGCCTTTACCATCTCGATTCATATCGAAAAGCTTAAATTTTTTGTTCTTTTTTTCTTGATTCGCTTTTACAGATTTCAATTTTCTATCCTCGCATTGATTAATTACTTAATTTATACTTTTGAAAGCTCATCTGCGCGGGCAGTGCATGCCTTCATGGCTTCGGTGACACCCTCGCTGAAGCCGTATTCCTGAAGCTTGATAAGTGCCTGCTCCGTCGTGCCACCCTTGGAAGCAACCTTGGCGATCAATTCACTTGGAGACTCCTCGGAATGCTTTAGCATATACGCTGAGCCGATTACCACGTCGCAAATGGTTTCAAGCAAATGATTGTCCGAAACGCCTTGTTGAAGAGCACCCTCATAAATTGCCTGAATAAACCGAAATACGTAGGCGGGAGACGAGGAGGTAACACCAATAATCCGATTCATTTCTGATTCATCAATGATTAAAACACTTCCCGCGCATTGGAATACCGAAACGACAAAATCAAAATGATCCTTACTTGCCATGGAATTCTGGCAAATCACAGAAACCCCTCGTCCAATCAGCATGGGGACGTTTGGAAGCACACGGATCACACAAGCGCCCCCTAAACGATCGGAAACACTTTGTGCCGTGATCCCTGCACCAATAGAAATAAACAATTTATCGGAAAGAGCAGGGAGAGTCGAGAGTTTTTTAAGCACCTCGTCATAATTCTGAGGCTTTACCGCAAGAAGAATGCAATCGGCTTGCTCGACCGCCTTTAACATATCATCGGCGCATCGGCATAAGGCGCTAACTTGCAAAAGCTCCTCATATTGTGCTTCGTTTTTATCAAACAAAATAATTTCGTCCAAAGGGAATTTGGAGGATACTACGCCTTTTATAATGGCTTTTGCCATATTTCCAACGCCAATTACTGCCAATTTTCGTCCCATGATACCCTCAACAATCTAATATTCAAATAATCGTATAAAATTGATTTTAATATCAAAATTTTAACATGATTTTTTTAACAAACGATAAATACTTATTGGTTATATTTTAAAAATTTCGGTTTGTTCGGAGAATTTCAAAGGCAAACACCGCGGCAGCTGCCGAGGTGGACAGGGAACCCGCAAATGAATTGCCATAATCGATCCGAACGACTTGATCAGCCGCCTCCAGAACGGCGCGGTAGATTCCACGCTTTTCACCTCCGAGAACCATTAAAAGAGGCTTCTTCAAAAGAGGGGTGTCGTAAATGGAAACCGAATCGCGGATTCCGGCGCAAAGGACGGAATAGCCTTTATTCTTAAATATTTGAAGAGCTTCCGTGGGGGGCGCAATATACATATTGATTAACTCAGATGTTCCCGCAGAGGATCTGGCAACAACACCCGCAGCGCCCATCCAATTTCTGGGAGACAGAATTAATCCATCAACGCCTGCGGCATAAAGCGAGCGAACGGCATAACCGAAATTGTATGGATCCTCCACCCCCTCCAGCATAAAATAGACCCCAGACTCCTTGATCAGGGTTGTGTTAAGCAAAGGAATGGTACGATCCGAACATTCGGCAATGATACCGCCGTGGGTATTT
>JAZORA010000096.1:0-2602 GCA_045656365.1 Eubacteriales bacterium
GGGAGAGAAGGGCATCGATAAAATACAGATCGCGCAAAAGCAGATTCATAAGCACCGATGCCGCAAGGATACAGGCGATCACAAAAAAGACCGAAAGCTTGAGGTCAACTTGTCCTTCCTCAGCCACCAAGCGAGCGGTTCCGATGGCTTCGTCAAAGAAATCTGCGGGCTTTTCGCTGTCGGGAACAAAAGAAGTGAAGCGGTATCGAATATAGAGCGCCGTGAGAGCGGTCAGCGCCGCCGCGCCGTTTGCCGCCATGGCACCGTGTCTCTTTTGCGTTTGACGGTCTATGTCAATGCACGCGCAAAAACCTCCTGTGGCATGAAGAATCCCCAAGATCACGTAGAGCATGGGGTACTCGTAAATCATTCCCTCGGTTATCATAGCGAATACACGGGCAAGGGGAAGAAGCGAGAGGGTAAAGGCAAGGGCAGGCAGCTTCTTGAAGAGAAAGCTTCCCAAAAGGGAGAGACAAAACAGAGCAATCATCAAAAGATACGCCCGATAGTCGTGGGAGTCGGTGGGCGTCAGGAAAAGCTTTGCTTTTTCAAAGAGTCCCACATCCTCTTGGGGAGAAAATGCCATAAACTGACAGAAGAGATAGAGGATTGCCGAGCCTGCCGCAAAGCCGCCGCAGAAATCGGTAAATTTTTTAAAGACTCGCATGGCTTCTCCTTTCGATTCGTCTGGACTGTTCCTTGATATTATATATATCATACTATATCGTCCCACTTTTTTCAAGTGCGAATTTATTATTTCTTTAAAAAGTGGGAATTTTCTCTAATAATGAAGCAAATCCCAAAAAACTCTTGCGTCAAGGAAGAGAAAATGATATAATGAAGAAAACCAAGAGAGAAATCCGTATTTTTCTCAAAAAAAGAAGCATTTTTAATAAAAACGTTGCTGATGGAGGATTTTATGAATACGGTAGAATTGAAGTTACATATTGCACAGGGCGGAATCGATGCCCGTCTTGCCCACGTTTACGGAGAGAGTGCGGTTGCTCTGCAAAAAGAGCGCTATTGCCGTGCCATTGACGAGTTTTCTGCCCTTTACGGAGCGGATAGAGAAATTTCTCTCTATTCGGTAGCGGGACGCAGTGAGCTGTCGGGAAACCATACCGACCATAATCATGGCTGCGTGGTTGCCGCCTCCATTGATCTGGATATCATTGCCGTGGCTTCGCCGCGAGAGGATTCGGTCATTCGACTGAAGAGCGAGGGATTCCCTGAGGACATGGTAGATTTCTCTGACTATTCCGAGCCTCGCGCTTCAGAATTCGGTACGTCGGGGGCGATCATCGCGGGTGTGTGCGCGGGCTTTTTAGGGAACGGTTATAAAATCGGCGGCTTCGACGCCTATACCACCTCCAACGTTTTGAAGGGCTCCGGACTTTCCTCCTCGGCGGCATTCGAGGATATGGTGGGGAATATTCTCAACCACCTTTATAACGAGGGTGGCGTGGATAACGTGGAGATCGCAAAGATTTCCCAATACTCGGAGAACGTCTTTTTTGGAAAGCCTTGCGGACTGATGGACCAGATCGCTTGTGCCGTTGGCGGTATCGTCGCCATTGATTTCCGGAGTCCCAAGTCGCCCGTGATCGATCGGGTGGATTTTGATATGAGTGAGCAGGGCTATAATCTTTGTATTGTCAATACGGGTGGTAATCACGCCGATCTGACCGAGGATTACGCATCGGTTCCCGCCGAGATGAAGGCGGTTGCGTCGCACTTCGGGAAAGAGGTTCTTCGTGAGGTGGATATTGCGGCAGTGACGAGAGAGATCCCCGTCCTTCGGGAAAAGCTTGGCGATCGCGCCATTTTGCGCGCCTTCCATTTCCTCAATGAAAACGAGCGGGTGCTTCGCCAGACAGCGGCGCTTCACCACGGTGATCTTGACGCGTTCTTCCACGAGGTGCTTTCCTCGGGAAAATCCTCCTTCTGTTATTTGCAAAACGTGTATACCTCCAAGAATCTGACCGAGCAGGGACTTTCCTTGGCGCTTTGCCTTGCAGAGGAATATCTGTCAGGAAAACGTGCCGCATGGCGTGTTCACGGCGGTGGCTTTGCGGGAACGATTCAGGCGTTCATTCCCACCGAAGAAGTGGATGGCTTCCGTACCTTAATGGATTCCGTGTTCGGCGAGGGAACGTGTATCGTTCTGCGTATTCGTCCGGAGGGTGCGGTAAAAATTTTCTAAGAGGTATTTATGTTGAATCGAGTGCGGCGCGATCGCGCCGAAAATCCAAAAAAGAAGATGGATCGGAAAACGGTTGTCAGGCTCCTTCTTTTGGTGGCGGTAACGGCGGTGGTGTTTGCGGTCTACCGTAGCCTATTGAATTTCCCGTATTTTGAATGGGTTTTGATTGGCTATATGGTTCTTGCCACGGGGTTTGTTTCTGCTTACGTGATCTACAATCGGGGATTTTCCCGAAGAGGCGTGACCGGAGAGATGCTTCCCGATGAGTGGAGTGATGAGGAGAAGCAGACCTTTTTGGAGGATGCCGCCGAACGGACAAAGAAATCCAAATGGATGATCATTCCGATCTTTGCCTTTCTCTTTACCTTTGCCTTTGAGGTGGTGGAGCTGTTTGTCGTA
>JAZORA010000097.1:0-4257 GCA_045656365.1 Eubacteriales bacterium
TCCCCTCTCTTCTCCTCCTGCTCCTCCATTGCCATGGCATATCGGCAAAACGCATCGGTCAAGGCAGGGTATACGTTCACGTCACTCTCATCAATTACGTTGGAGGACAAGGTAGCGGACAGGCGTCTCATATAGCGGAAATACACGCCCGCCACGGCAAGAACGTATTCGGTTCGGTATTGCGTTCTTCCGCAGCATTCGATGGCTTCGTCCAGATATTCACAGGTGCTTCTCAGGCTTCCCCGATTAAACTCTTCAATTCCAATGGCAAGATTACATTCCGCCAGAATCATTTGGATCTCGTCATCCTCTACGCTCTCGGAATGGAGACAGATATCCCGACAAATGCGATAGTCCTGATTCCATAGCGCCTTTTTAATTCCGACGATCTCCTGATGCTTATAATAGATCTGCTCGTCCCCCTCCTCGGCGAGAAGGAATCCGGGCGAGACGTTCAGGCGGGACGCAATATAGTAAATCGTTTCCAGCGAAGGATTGGCAGCCCCCGTTTCGATTCGGCTGAGCATATTGCGGGTGATCTCTCCCCCCACCAGCTCAGACTGGGTCATCAGCTTTGCCGTTCGCAGCTTTTTGATTTTTTCTCCGATATTCATAAATAGAAACTCCCTCAGTATTTCTCTGAGTATAGCATATTTTTCAGGAAAAATCAAGATTTTATTCTAAAAAAGCAACTGTAATTTACTTTTTCTTGTGTTTTAGTCCTCTAAACGGTATTTTTTCTCATAAAATTTCCGTTTTTCTTCAAAGCTTCGGGCTCGATCTGCTTCTTGCCGATATTGACGAAGAACATGGTGCTGACCCACACCCCAAAGCTCGGAATCGTCTAAGACACATGCGGCAAGGTTCGAGCAATGATCGGCAATTCGTTCCAGATCTGTCAGGACATCACTCACAACAAAGCTCTCTTCGAGGGTGCTTTCCTTGCTTTGCAGACGGCGAATGTGCCGCGCGCGGATTTCGTCCCGTAGGCGGTCGATCACCTCCTCCAATGGCTCCACCTCCGCCGCCCAATCCCGATTTTCCGTACGGATTGCCTCCAGCGATTGCCGTCCGACCTCCCCTACGGCATCCATCAGAACCCAAAGCTCTTTTGCGGTTTGCTCGGGAAAGAAAATCTCTTTAGCTCTCATTTCCTCCGCCGATTCCACCAGATTCACCGTATGGTCGGAAATCCGTTCCAGGTCGCCAATCCAATGGAGCAGACGGTGGATTTCTTTTCCCTCACGTTGCCTCGTGCTATGCTCGGAGGCTTTGACAAGATACGACCCCAACCGATCCTCGTACTCATCGGCGACAACCTCTGTGTCCCGTACCCTTTTCGCTTTCTTTTCGGAAAAATCCCGAAACAGCGAGCAGGCATCCGAAACCGACAAGACCGTACGTTCTGCCATTTCGATCACCAGGCGTTTGCTCTGTTCAATGGCGGCAATCGGTGTTTTGAGGAGTCTCTCATCCAGTACGTTGAAGCGATCTCCCTCCTTTCCCTCTCGCACCAAGCGACTTGAAAGTCCAACAAGACCGCGTGCAAAGGGAAACAAGACGAGAAAGGTGATCAGATTAAAGAGGGTATGCACCAGAGCGATCCCCCACATATCGATCCTCCCTTCAAGAATCGGAGGCGCGAATCCCAGCTTGACGATATAAAAAAGCGTAAGACAAAGAGCCGAGCCGATCACGTTAAACAGAAGGTGGATCATCGATGCTCGCTTTGCGTTTTTCCCCGCGCCCACCGACGCCAGCAGCGCCGTAACACAGGTTCCGATATTCTGCCCCATAATAATGGGAACAGCGTTGCCAAAGGTGATCGCTCCCGTAACCGTAAAGGATTGCAATATTCCGATGGATGCGGAGGAGGATTGGATCACGGCAGTCAGCACGAGTCCTGCCAAAAGACCGAGAATGGGATTTTCAAATGCCAGAAGGATTGAACGAAACCGTTCGCTCTCACCAAGCCCCCGTACGGCGGCAGACGCGGTATCCATTCCCAACATCAAAACCGAAAAGCCGAGGAAGATTAACCCCAGTTCCTTTTTCCTTTCATTTCTTCCTCTTATATAAAACCATACGCCCAAAAGGGCAACGATGGGCGTGAAGGTCGATGGACGAAACCATTGGAGAATTCCGCTCACGCCCCCTCCCCCCTCTAAGGAGGCAAAGGCGGTCAGCCACGAGGTTGCCGCCGTGCCCACGTTGGCTCCCATAATGACGCCCACCGCCTCGGAAAGAAGCATGCTCCCCGCGTTGACAAAGCCGACGATCATAACCGTGGTGGCAGAGGAGGACTGGATGATGGCAGTTACCGAAGCCCCCAAAAGGAATCCCCGAAAGGGGCTGGTTGTCATTTTTCCGAGAATCTTTTTGAGACGCCCTCCCGCACTTTTTTTGAGGGAATCCCCCATTAAATGAATGCCAAACAAAAAAAGAGAGATCCCCAAGACAAATTTCAACACATCCAATACGCTCATTTTTACACTCTCCCTTGTTTTTCTTTCATTTTTCCCCGATTTTTGACGCAAAATACATCATATATATAACCATATAACATAGACAACAGAAAGGGATTAATCATGATTATTCAAGGCTTACAAAAAACCACGCTGCTGGATTTTCCGGGAAAGGTTGCCGCCACCGTCTTCACCGCGGGCTGTAACTTTCGCTGTCCCTTTTGCCACAACGCATCCCTCGTAACGCATATTGACGGTGCAAACGTGATTCCCGAGGAGGAGGTTCTTGCTTACCTTCGCCGTCGTCGAGGAATTCTTGACGGCGTCTGCATTACAGGTGGAGAGCCTCTGCTCCAGCCTGACGTCGACCGATTCTGTCAAAAGATTAAGGAGCTGGGGCTGCTCGTCAAGCTGGACACCAACGGCGCGCTTCCCCTCCGCCTTCGTGCGCTGATTGATGCGGGACTTGTGGACTACGTCGCCATGGACGTAAAAAACTCGTTTGAGAAATATGCCGAAACCTGCGGACTGACCATATTCCCTGAGGGCGTTCGGGAGAGCATTGCGCTTTTGATGGAGGACAAGATTCCCTATGAGTTCCGAACCACTGTAACACGAGAGTTTCATACGAAGGAGTCCATCGAAGCGATTGCGCGCGAGATCCGCGGTGCCCGTCGCTACTTTCTTCAGAGCTTTATCGACTCGGGCGACCTGATCGGTAAAAACCTCAGCGCCTACTCCACCGAAGAAATGAATAGCCTTCTGGAGCTTTGCTTACCCTATGTTCCCACTGCCGAGCTTCGAGGAATCTGACAACAACATCTTGTGTGTTTTTCTAAAAAATACACAAGATGTTGTGATTTTCTCCAATAAATGACCCAATATATTGTAAGAACTCACAATTGACATTTGCTCTTTTTTGTTTTATACTATATATGCTCGGATAAAAAATAAAAATAATGAAATAAAAACAAAGGAGATGCATATGTATCAGGTATTAAAGAGAGACGGCAAGATCACAGATTTTGATATTCAAAAGATTGCCGATGCCATTAAGATGGCATTTGAAGCACAGCAAAAGCAGTTTCATCCCTCGGTTATCGACTTTTTGGCGCTGAAGGTAACCGCGGATTTTGAGCCTAAGGTAAAGGAAGGTCTCATCGCCGTCGAGGACATCCAGGACAGCGTTGAGTCGGTTCTGGTTCAGGCAGGCTACGCGGACGTTGCCAAGGCATACATTCTATATCGTAGACAGAGAGAAAAGCTCCGTAATATGAAGTCCACCATTCTGGACTACAAGGATATCGTAGACAGCTACGTAAAGAACACGGACTGGCGTGTAAAGGAGAACTCCACCGTAACCTACTCGGTCGGTGGTCTGATGCTGAGCAACTCGGGTGCCATCACCGCCAACTACTGGCTCTCCGAGATCTACGACGACGAGATTGCAAACGCTCACAGAAATGCGGACATTCACATTCACGACCTGTCCATGCTGACGGGCTACTGCGCAGGTTGGTCCCTCAAGCAGCTGATTCAGGAGGGTCTGGGCGGTGTAACCGGCAAGATCACCTCTGCTCCCGCAAGCCACCTGGCAACCCTTTGTAACCAGATGGTCAACTTCCTCGGCATCATGCAGAACGAATGGGCAGGCGCTCAGGCATTCTCGTCCTTCGATACATACCTCGCCCCCTTCGTTAAGGCGGACAACCTCTCGTATGATGCTGTAAAGAAGTGCATTGAGTCCTTCGTTTACGGCGTTAACACTCCTTCGAGATGGGGTACTCAGGCT
>JAZORA010000098.1:0-2260 GCA_045656365.1 Eubacteriales bacterium
ACTTCTTTCTGCGGGGAATAACAGCAATGAGAACGAAGGCATCGAAATCTATATATCCTTTCAAATGCTTCTGAAGATAATGAGAGAGCCGAAACATTATTTCTTCTCCTTTGCCTTCTTCAGCTTGTTCCCGGCAAGATCGCAGAAATGCTCACGGCAAAAGTTCATCGCATCGGTGTACTCACCGAAGTACACGGTGGAGAAACCGTACTGCACTCTCCAAATGTGGCAATCAAGATCGTTTGCCACGGAAACCGCTACGGGCTGTCCCTTCATTGTCTGCAGGATAAACATACAAGTGTAATCTTGGGTAGAAAATGCACCTCTGTCGGATGCGGTAACACGGAATTTTTTGTTGTAAATAGGTCTAAATTTCATAGAAAATCCTCCATTTTTTGATTTGTTTGTTTTTAGGGGTAATACCCCCTTTGAATAAAAAACTTTGCGCGCAGGGCTGCCCACCCGTTGGACACTATTTTGCGCCCACAGATTTGACCCGCCCCTTAGGCCACAATTGCCTTGTAAAAGACGTCTGTCGCAGATTGTCGCAAGTAAAATATGTCATTTCTATAAAAGAGCGTTTTTTGAAAATAACCTATAGAACCTGCGACAAGTTGCGACATTGTGTTAAAGGAAGTCGCTGACGAGTTTGAAACCGATGAGCATTGTGGTTTCGCTGCCACCGCCTCTCGGTCGTTTGCGGACAACCGAGCCTTGTGTCATAAGTCCTTGCTTGAAGTTCTTCATGCTTTCGGCACGATGCCCATTGTCCATACACCACTCTTTGTATCGACTATAGACTTCGGCGGTACGAACCTCGGAGCGTTTATCCTCAATCAGATTGTCCTCGGCAAACATAGCAATCTTATCACTTTCGTGTTCGTAAGAAGCGGTTGCTTCCTTGACCGCTTGCGGTTGCGACAATCCTTCTTTCATCAGCATACGATAGCCGTCTACAAGCCAATTGAGGATTGCGCTTTGAACTTCCGGTTTTGAGAATTCCGATTTCAGGGTTTTATCCTGCTCGGCTTCCTCAAAGTGCCTTTCAAAAGGTATGATGACCACGCGTCCGCTGCTGAAAAGGGTCATATCGTTGATGATGGGAAGATAGTTGGTATTGATGTAGAGTTTGAATTGGGGAGCGAAGTCAAAGCTATTTTCGTGAAGGAAACGAGCGTTGATGGTATCGTTGCCCGTCATATTTTTGACCTTTGCTCCATTAAGAAGGAGTCCCTTGCCAGGCTCGGAAATGTTAGCAAAGCGCACCCCCGCAAGCCTTGCGATATCTTCGCTTGGAGTTTGGCTGTTGCTGTTGGCATTGATACTCAAAGTTTCCGGTCTTGCGGTACCACCGTAATTGCCGAGCACCTTCAAAACGCTCTCGCACAAGGTGCCTTTGCCATTACGGGTGGTTGCACCGTACATAATGAACATACACTCGTAGCGAGTATCTCCGCTGATGCCGTAACCGAGAGCCTTTTGAAGGAATCTTGCTTTGTCGGTATCTCCGCTCATAATTTCGGACACAAACCTTTCAAACCGAGAACTGTATGCATTGGGGTCATACGCCACATTTGATATTTTGGTTAATCGATCTTCCGCTCGATGTTCGGTAAATTCCATCGTATCAAGATGCAATGTGCCGTTCTTACAGTTGAAAGCATATGGGTCGCAATCAAATTCCGAGAGGGATATGGGATGGACGCCTTGGGCATCTTTGAGTAGCGTTTCTCGCGTACGGCGCATCTGCCATTTGGTGCAGTATTTCATAAACTCCTGCCGTTGACGTTCATCGTGAATGGATACCGCATATACGATTAATGCATCCGCCAATGCCTTGCAAAGCTCCATTGTACGAAGCGCACCGCTGTCAGGAGACCATACGCCGTCCATGTAACAGTACCAGCTCTTCTTCTCGGGGACATACCTGGCAATGCTCTCAAAGCAATCCGCAAACAGCCGTCCGCCACCAATGTCCGTCCAAGGGTAACGGTCATTGCGTTCAGGAATTGCTTCTTCAAGAAAAATGGAGATATCGTTAAAATCCTCTGCCGGAGCGGTTCGACCGAGAGGTTTATAAAATTCTTTTGACATCGCCACGGCTCGGTTCAATGTGTTCATTCTATAATCCTCCCTCTCCCATTTTTCTCGCATAAGATCGGATTGACGGAAGAGCCTATCCATCTGCTCCGTATCTCCACCGCACCAAAATGCAAGAATGGAGCAGAGGGCAAGGTCGGCTTCGCTTTGGCTTCCGTAT
>JAZORA010000099.1:0-4540 GCA_045656365.1 Eubacteriales bacterium
ATAAATGGCAATCAGGGCAGCCAGCAGTACCATCAGGCTCGTCATAACGATGGTTCTGACGATCACCACCCGAAGCTCGGTCAGCATTGCCGACGAGGCGCACACAAGGATCACGCCCGCAGACTCGCCCCCGTCGATTGCCACCGTCCGTCCGTACAAATAATGAGGATTGCGAAAGAGTCCGTACCCCTCGGTCTCCTCGGGAATAAACCGTCCCTCGCCCGTCTCCGTAATCAAATCCTTGGGGAGGTTCACCCCCACGGAAACCTCCTCGTAGTCGCTTCCTACCGACGCAAGCACTTTCCCGTCCCGATCTGCCAGCAAAACCGTCAAGTCGTCGGAATGGGCACTGACCGCAAAAAGCATGGAGTCCACGTCCTCCCCCTCGGTCTCGATCAGATCGGACAGATCACCCCCCTCGGACACCGCAAGCTTTTTCTCAAGATAGTCGGTGGCAGTAACGGCGGCGCGCTCCATGATCTCGGTCTTTGCCTCCTCGGAATAGTTGCTGATGATGGAAGAAATGATCAGAATGATCACAAGAAAGCTGGCAAGAATGATCGCCATAAAGGTGGTGACGTATTTCGCGAATAAGCTTTTAAACATGATCCTTTTCTCCCCTTTCTTTTTTTACTATAAAAAACCACACAAGGGGGACGGCTCCTGCCACATCCCCCTTGCTTTTGATCCTTGAGAGCGGATCAGCTCAACAGTTCAAATTTGTAGCCAACGCCCCAGACCGTCTTGAGTGTCCATTTGTCGGAAACACCCTCCAGCTTCTCACGCAGACGCTTTACGTGAACGTCTACCGTTCTGGAGTCGCCGAGGTAATCAAAGCCCCACACCTTATCGAGAAGCTGATCGCGGGTAAAGACGCGATTGTAATTGGAGGCAAGGAAATAGAGAAGCTCCAGCTCCTTGGGCGGAACGTCCACGGGCTTTCCTCTGAGCTTCAGCTCGTATTTCTGGTGGCTGATCTCGATGTTATCAAACTTGATGACCTCTTCGTCATTCTGGTTTGCGTGCGCTTGGTAACGGCGCAAAACACTCTTCACGCGAGCGCACAGCACCTTCATGTCAAAGGGCTTGACCACGAAATCGTCCGCGCCCAGCTCCAGACCCAGCACCTCGTCGAATACCTCGCCCTTGGCGGTGATCATAATGATGGGCTTGGAGGACATCTCGCGGATCTCACGGCAAACCTGCCAGCCGTCCTTTTTGGGAAGCATGATATCAAGAAGCACCAGATCGGGCTCGTAGATCTTGAAATGATTCAAGCCCTCCACGCCGTCGTTTGCCACCTTCACGCCGTATCCCTCGTTCTCAAAATAAAGCTTCAAGAGCTCACAGATATTGGCGTCGTCGTCGATAATCAAAATCTTCGTATCCAGCACGTTCCCTCCTTCGATCTCCAGCCTTGAGGAGATCTACATTCACACAATAATTTTGTCGATCTTAACAATATAAGCTATTATAACATACCTTTTCCTTAATTGCAAACACTTTTTTTACAATTTGCAAATAATTTTTGAATTTTTCGTGATATTTTCTCGATTTCTTCACAGTTTTCACACAATCTTCGCAAAAAGCAGTCTCTTTCCTTTCTTGATTTTTCCTTTTCCGCCCTGAAACTCTCCAAGATTTTTCAAGCACCACTTGAAAAAATATGTTACCTATGATATAATAGTTAAGTTAAGTATCATGCTTCTATGAAAAGGAGATCACAATACAATGAAATTAGGTATCGTAGGACTTCCCAACGTGGGAAAAAGCACGCTGTTTAACGCGCTGACGTGCGCGGGCGCGGAGTCGGCAAACTATCCCTTTTGCACCATTGAGCCCAACGTGGGTGTGGTGACCGTTCCCGACTCGAGACTCGACTATCTTGCCGAGATGCACAAGCCCGAAAAGTACACCCCCGCCGTCATCGAATTTGTGGACATTGCGGGACTTGTAAAGGGCGCTTCCAAGGGAGAAGGTCTTGGCAACAAATTCCTTTCTCATATCCGCGAGGTAGACGCCATCGTGCACGTTATCCGTTGCTTTGAGGACGACAACATCATTCACGTAGACGGTAATATCAACTCCTTGCGCGACTTGGAGACCATCAATCTGGAGCTGATCTTCTCGGACATCGAAATGGTAGAGAGAAGAATCGACCGCACGAAGAAGGCGATGAAGGGCGACAAGACTCTGGCCGGCGAGCTGGCTTTGTTTGAAAAGCTTCACGCCGCACTCAGCGAGGGTCGTTCGGCACGCGAGCTGGAGCTGGACGAAAACGAGCGCGCTTGTCTCTACGACACGCCCCTGCTTTCCATGAAGCCCATCATTTACGTTGCCAACGTCTCAGAGGACGAGGTAAGCGGCGAGCCCGTAGGCAACCCCAACTACGACGCCCTGAAGGCACAGGCAGAGAGAGAGCACGCGCAGATCATTGCCGTTTGCGCACAGCTTGAGGCGGAGATCGCCGAGCTGGACGGTGAGGAAAAGGCAATGTTCCTTGAGGATCTCGGCATTGCCGAGAGCGGTCTTGACCGTCTCATTAAGGCAAGCTATTCCCTCCTCGGTCTCATCAGCTACCTGACCGCAGGTCCCACCGAGGTACGCGCGTGGACCATCACCAAGGGAACGAAGGCGCCCGGCGCGGCAGGAAAGATCCACAGCGACTTTGAGCGCGGATTTATCCGTGCGGAGATCGTTTCCTTTGAGGATCTCCATCGTCTTGGCAGTATGAACGCCGTTCGTGAGGCGGGTCTCTACCGAAGCGAGGGCAAGGATTACGTGATGCAGGACGGAGACATCGTGCTCTTCCGCTTCAACGTATAATCCGAGAGAGGAATCCCATCATGAGAATGAGAAAGAAAAAGCACGGCGCCGAGCGAATTGAAGCGTGCGCCGAGCTTCTGATCCGCCGTGTGGATGACCTTAAGGAAGGCTTTGCGGGCGTATTTCCCGAGGAGCGTCCTCTACATCTGGAGATCGGCTGCGGCAAGGGCAATTTTGCCGTCGGCATGGCAGAAAAGTATCCCGAGGTGAATTTTATCGCCATGGAGCGGGTCGCCGACGTTTGCTGTATCGCTCTTGAAAAGGCAATGGCGGCAAAGGAAAGCCGTCCTTCGGACAACCTTCGCTTCCTGATCGGTGACGCCCGTCTGCTTGACGAGAGCTTCCCCGAACACTCCCTTGACTGTATTTATCTGAATTTCAGCGACCCGTGGCCCAAGGCGGGACACGCCAAGCGTCGCTTGACTCACCGTTCCTTCTTGGATATTTACAAAAAGCTTTTGAAGGAGGACGGAATCCTGCGCTTCAAGACCGACAACGTAGGTCTCTTTGATTTCAGTCTGGAGGAATTTGCCGACTACGGTGCGGAAATTCTCTGGCAGACCCGTGATCTTCACCGAAGCGAGAAAAATGCCGACAACGTGATGACCGAATACGAGCAGAACTTTTCCGAGAAGGGCTTTTCCATTTGCTCCGCTTGGGTAAAGCTTCCCAAATAAAGAGGTTTTAACATGTTCAAGGAGCTTGTAAAGAAAAACCGAAGCGTGCGAAGCTTTTCGCCTGACGGGACGATTTCTCCCGAGACCCTTCGTGAGCTTTGCGACGTGGCGCGTATGTGCCCCGCCGCCATGAATCTGCAACCCCTGAAATATCGCATCGTGACCGACCCCGACGAGGTAGCAGCCCTTGTCGCCAACACGGGTTGGGCGCGATCCCTCAGCATCCCGCTCCCCCCAAAGGGGCATGAGCCCTCCGCCTTTATCGTGATCTGTCACGATCTGTCGGTCACACCCGAAAAGCCCATTTTTCTCATTGACGTGGGCATTGTGGCACAGACCATCATGCTTGCCGCCACTGAAAAGGGACTTGGAGGCTGTATGATCGGATCGGGCAAGGAGGAGACCATCGCTTCTCTTCTTTCTCTGCCCGAGGGGGTCGTTCCCAAGCTGGTTCTCGGCTTGGGCATTCCCGACGAAGAGGTGGTGCTCGAAGAAGCGCGGGAGGGTCGTGTGACCTATTTCCGTGACGAGAAGAACGTCCACCACGTTCCCAAGCGCCCCGCCGAGGAGCTTCTGCTCTTCCGCAAAAAATCTTAAAAAGCAAAGGAGACCGCCATGACCGAGCCCTCGGGTATTCTGATTGTTCATAAGCATTCGGGCGTGACCTCCCACGATATTGTGGGAAAGGTTCGACGTCTTTTCGGCACCCGTCGGGTCGGACACACAGGCACCCTTGACCCTATGGCATCGGGTGTTTTGGTGGTTCTCGTCGGCAGAGCGGCAAAGGCAGCAGAATATCTGGTCGCCGACGAAAAGAAATACCGTGCCCTGCTCCGTCTGGGACTGACCACCGACACCGAGGATTCCACGGGAACGGTTCTGACCGAATCGGATTCCATTCCCACGGCGGATGAGGCTCTGCGTGCGGCTCAAAATTTTGTGGGAGAGATTCTACAAGTCCCCCCCATGTACAGTGCCCTGAAGATCGACGGCAAAAAGCTATGCGACTTGAAGGCGGATCGTAGCCATGTCGTTCT
>JAZORA010000100.1:0-2627 GCA_045656365.1 Eubacteriales bacterium
ATATCGGGGCGAGCTTTTTTGTCATATCGATCTCGGCGTGACGGGGTATCATCATATCTATAACGCTCTCGCCACCGTGGCAGTCTGTCGACTGTGCGGATTGAGTGAAAAGGAAATCGAGCTGGGACTTTCCCATTTCACGGGTGCGGCGCGGCGCATGGAATACAAGGGACGCCTCCGCGGCGCATGCGTTTACGACGATTACGGTCATCACCCCACCGAGATCCGAGCCACCTTGTCGGGGGCACGTGGATTGAGGGGAGAGGGTGGCAGACTGATCTGTGTGTACCAGCCTCATACCTATTCCCGTACGGCGGCGCTGCTTTCGGAGTTCTCTGACTCCTTCGGGGCGGCGGATCGGGTGATTTTTGCACCGATTTACGCGGCACGGGAGAAGGATACGCTGGGGGTCAGCTCGTCGCTTCTTGCCGAGCGGATCGGTACGCGTGCGGAAGCCGCCGACTCCTTTGAAGAGATCGCCAAGCGGCTGACGGAAGAAGCGCGGGAGGGCGACGCCATCGTCGTCATGGGCGCGGGAGACGTGTACCGAGTCTTTGACCTTTTGGATTTGAGCTTGGATTCGAAATAAGAAAACGGAAGGAAAAATTATGAGTGGTTGTGAAGGATACGACGCCATTGCGGGGGTATATGACCGTCTGAATCGGGAATTGGATTATGAGGCATGGGCAGACTTTTTTGAGAAGGCGTTTGCTCGCTTCTTAAGGGAAAAGCCCTCCCTTGTCTTGGATCTTGCCTGTGGCACGGGGCGAATGACACGGACGCTGGCGGCGAGAGGATACGATATGATCGGTGTGGACGGAAGTGACTCGATGCTGTCCGAAGCATACGCCGCGGGCGGTGAGGGCATTCTCTATCTTTTGCAGGATATGAGGGAGCTGGAGCTGTACGGTACGGTTGGGGCGGCGGTTTGCTGTCTTGATAGCGTGAACTATCTTCTCAATCAGGCGGATGTGAAGCGCGTATTTTCGCTGGTTCACAACTATCTCGACCCCGACGGACTGTTTCTCTTTGATGTCAATACGCCCTACAAGTTTTCGACGATCTACGGCAACAATGCCTACGTGCTGGAGGACGAGACCGAGAACGAGGACGGCGAGACGAGAGGGGTCTATTGCGGTTGGCAAAACGAATACGACGAGGAGAGCGGTATTTGCGATTTCTATCTTTCGGTCTTTGAGGAGATTGAGGGGGATGTGTACCGTCGTTCCGACGAGCATCAGCAGGAGAGAATGTACGATCGGAATACCGTCGAACGTCTCCTCGGGGAAAGCGGCTTTGAGCTTCTCGGCGTGTATGCCGACTATGATTTCAAAGCGGCGACCGACGGGGACGAGAGATGGTACTTCGTAGCAAGAGCAAAAAAATAAAAAGGAAGATTAAAATAAAATGAAGGATCAAAAGCAATACGCAACCATTCTTCGCGCCATGACCGCTGACGGTAGCGCGCGAATTCACGTGATCAATTCCAAGGCGATCGTGGACGAGGCAATCCGCATTCACGGAACGACTCCTACGGCGACGGCGACCCTCGGCAGACTTCTGACGGTTACCTCGCTGATGGGTTGTATGATGGGAGATAAGGAAAGCTCTATTACGGTAACCCTCGGCGGAGACGGACCTGCGGGTCGCGTCCTTGCTGTGGCGGACTATTACGGCAACGTAAAGGGATATATTCAAAATCCCGAGGTGGATCTGCCCCTCAAGTCGAACGGAAAGCTGAACGTCGGCGGCGCGGTGGGGAAGGGACTTCTGACCATCATTCGCGACGAGGGCGGAAAAGAACCGTATACGGGATCCATTCCGCTTGAGAGTGGAGAGATCGCGGAGGATATTGCGGCGTACTATGCCAACAGCGAGCAGATCCCTACGGTTTGCGCTCTGGGTGTGCTGGTGGATACCGACCTGAGCTGTAAATCGGCAGGCGGCGTGCTGGTACAGCTTCTGCCCTTTGCCAACCCCGAAACGGTGGACGCCATTGAAAAAAATATTCCCGCACTCGCCAACGTATCGCGTCTCTTTGACCGAGGACTGACCAATGGGCAGATCGCCGAGATCGCGCTGGAGGGCGTGCCCTTTGACGTCTTTGACGAGCTGGAGGTGGAATACCGTTGCGATTGCTCGCGCGAGAGGGTGGAGAAGGCGCTTATCACCCTTGGAAAGGGCGAGCTTGAAAAAATGCTCCAAGAGCAGGTAGACGAAGGGAAGGAAGAGGCGCTGGAGGTCTCTTGCCGATTCTGCGGACGGAAGGAACGGTTTACGCCCGAGGACGTGGAAAATATGTTTTAAGAGCGAAAAAACCGCTCCAAAATTTTCAAAAAATGATATTGACAAACCGAAATGATTATGGTATAATAGTCACCGTCAGCGAAAAAGTCGTGTGGTTTTGAAAAAGATAAAAAATATTTTAAAAAATTTTCAAAAAACACTTGACAAACAAAAGCGACTATGATATACTATCAAAGTCGCCGCGAGGTTGACGTGGGAGCATAGCTCAGCTGGGAGAGCATCTGCCTTACAAGCAGGGGGTCATAGGTTCGAGCCCTATTGTTCCCACCATATTTTTCTCAACTTCGGTTGGGTGCATTGTGAGGGGTGGGATACCGTCC
>JAZORA010000101.1:0-2143 GCA_045656365.1 Eubacteriales bacterium
TTCGCACATGCTTGCAAAAGCTTTTCCCCGAAACAGCTTATCGTTTCATTTTCCACGGCGCATTTAATAATTCCGGCATTTACCGATTGTGCGTCGGAAACGATACATCGGCAAAGCTGATCTGCGGTGGTATTATACAATACAGGTTCATCCGTATAATAAAATCCCGTAGAACAGATGATGTTGACCGAACTTTGCTCGGATATTCTTTTCAAAAGCTCTACGTCTCTGCCGATATTGATGGGAGTGCAGTCAACAAAGGTTGCAAGACCGTATTTCTTCTTTAGCTCTTTCAAATATATTCTGGATGTACCCACGAGTGCATTCTTGTCAAGATAATCGTTACCTACCATTCGGTAAGCGTATTCGCTGTAGCAACAGATATGCTCGTGAGGCAGAGTGATGCCGAGGGCATCTTCCTTAATATCACCTAAAACCGTCTTGATCATTTTTGCTCCGTTCTTGCAATAATATCGTCTTGTATTGCTTTATTCAGCTTTACAAAATAATCCGAAAAGCCCGTAACGCGTACGCGCAGATGCTTGTATTCATCGGGAGATCCTTGCGCGCGGATCAGATCTTCCTTGGAAACGTAGGTCAGTTGGAAGTGCACGCCGCCGTTTTTAAAGTATGTTAGAAGAAGATCGACGGTCTTTTCAAAATTATCGTCATTTTTGATCAACTGCTCATCAAGCGTAATATTGGTTACGGTAGAACCGCAACCGATTCCGTTAGGATCGACCTTCGCAATTGAATTCAGCAGTGCGGAAAGTCCCTCTCGGTCACGTCCTTCGCTCTGTCCAATGCCAAATTTGAGCATATCGCCGTTAGATCTTCCGTCGGGAGTTGCCTTTGTATGCTCGCCAAACCATTTGTGGTGGGCGTTATATCCGAGAAGGTCGCCAATCAGCCAATGATAGCCGTACAGATTGGTCTTATCCTTCAAAAATTCGTACAATTCCCGATAGAGCTTTTGCGCTACGTAATTGGAGGTATCGTCATCGTTACCGAAAAATTTGCCTTTTTTGAGTATGAGCGTTCGCATATCTTCATAGCCTTGCCAATCTGCTTTCAATGCCGCGATAAGCTCACTCATCGGAAATAGCTTTTCGTCAAATACAAATTGCTTGACTACGCAAAGAGAGTCGATGACGTTCGTGATTCCGAGGCACATCGGAGATGCGATCACGGTATTGCCACCGCCCTGTGTCAATGACTTTGCGTTTTCAATGCAGTCGTTGAATACAAGGCTGGAAATATAGTTAATGTCCTGCGCTCTTTGCTTGTTGTAAAAGTTGTCGTATTCGTAAGCACGCTCAAGATCGGAGAAAAGTTCTTTTTTGAATATGTCAAAAAAGTCGTCAAAGCTTGCGTTATTTTCAATCAATTTTGATTTTTTATGAAAGACGGTTTCCATAGAGCGAAGAAAGTTGATTTTTGAGTTACTTCCGGTAATAGCTCCGAGGAAAGCCGGCTCATTGCATCCGACGGTGGTATAGCCAACCGCCCTCTCAAAGGGAATACCGCAGATCTCGGTGTAGCATTTGATGCGCTTCTCATCGTTTTGGAATGCGATGCGCTTGTGGGGATCTTTTCGTTCGCAATCCAGCATAAAACGGAATACCTCACGTGGCGTTTTTTTCGTCCAACGCAGAGTTACCTGCGGAATATAGGTAGGTAGGTCGATCATACTTTCGACGATCAGACGTGAAAGCTCGGTAAAGCCGTCCTCACCGTTTGGCAGATATCCGCCAACACAGAAATGTGATTCGCCGCCGCGTGTAAAATTGCTTGACGTAATCCTTGTTGCCGCCTGAAGCATCAAAAAAAACTCTTGCAAATATTCAGCGGCTTCTTCCTTCGTCAGCATTCCGTTTTCAATATCTTTTTTATAGAATGGATAAAGATATCTGTCAAGTGTTCCAACGCTATCGGGGTCTGCTGAAAAACAGAGATAGATACAGAGAACCGCCTCATAAAAGCTCTCGGGTGCGTTTTCGGGAACACGGAAAAGTGCCTCAGAAAGCTTTTTCAGGTTGCTTTTATGCTCTGCATTTTCGACGGTCAGAGATAATGCCAACGCACGCTCCGAGCATTTGTGTGCCCACTCGATCAAGGCGTTTGCCACGCGCTTCAAGGCGAG
>JAZORA010000102.1:0-2574 GCA_045656365.1 Eubacteriales bacterium
GGGGGGGGCCCCTGGCACCTTCCCCTTTGGAACAAAAAAGAAACGCTCAAGCGGAAGATTCCGCTTGAACGTTTTTGCTTATTGTTTGGATCCGACCTCGCCCCGATCCTCCATCCAAAGCTCAATATAGGTCTTGAGGGAAGGGATCAGCGCCTTGATCTCGCGCTCGGAGGTGTTGACACAAAGATGATATCCGCGCTTGTCTCCCCAGGGAATATCGGAGATCATGCCGTGATAACGCTTTCTTTCCAAATCGATCTTGCGAATTTTGCGCTCCATCTCCTTGGCACTCAGATGCTCGTCGGTCTGCTCACGCTCCTGACAACGGCGTACCTTGGAGGGCATATCCGCGTAAACAAATAAATTAAAGGGAGAATATTCCCGAAGGATCACGTCGGCGGCGCGGCCAACGATCACACAGTTTCCCTTGGCAGCGATCTCCTTGAGGAGATGGTTCTGGTCGGCAAAGAGCTTGGTCTCGTTGGCGATCAGCGTGGGAGAATAGGAGAAGGTGCGTCCAAAGTGAATGGGGAAGTTGCGAAACAGTCCTCCCTCCAGAGCGCTTGCCACGTACTTTTCATCCATATTGTTGTTTTCAGCGATGGCGGTGACAATTTCTTTGTCGTAATACGTATATCCAAAGGCGTCGGCCAAGCGTTTGCCAAGCTCTCTGCCTCCGCTTCCAAATTCTCTGCTGATGGTGATGATGCCCATAACGTGTCCTTTCTTGCTTCTCTTGCCGGATTGAAAAGGGAAGGATTACTTCCTTTCTGATTTAATTATAAACGAATGTGAGGGATTTGTCAAGGGAGAGTTTGGGGCGCTTTGCGCCATGCGACGAAAAAATGTTAAAAAATCTTAAAAAAATTTCGAATCGTATTGCAATTTTGAAAAAATATGATATACTATGATTAAGAAATCATTTATAATTATGATACAGGAGGTACTATTATGAATTTCTTCAAGAAAAAGTCCACCAACTACGGCAAGATCATTGCCATCAGCGTTGCTGCTGTTGCAGTTGCAAGTGCGATTGCGTTTGTAATCTACAAGCTGGTTAAGCGTTACACCGAGGACCTCGTTTACGATTGTGACGATCTTCTGGACGAGTGCGACGAGTGCTGCTGCTGCGATGAGCTCGAAGAGGCTGAGGTAGCTGAAGAGGCTGCTGTTGAGGCAGAGTAATTCATTTTGATCTTCAGGGGACTGCCAATGGCAGTCCCCAAAAATTTTATGACGGAGTGCTTATGAAATTATTGGATACGATTGCCGCGGTCAGTACGCCCTATGGAAAGGGCGGTGTGGCGCTGATTCGTATATCGGGAAACGACGCCGTTGGCGTGGGCGAGCGGGTATTCTTTCCCGCAAACGGACGGAGACTCTCCGATCAGCCCTTGGGGAAAATGACCTACGGCGAGATTCGGGAGCCCGATGGCGAGAGTGTGGACGACGGCATGGCGGTGTATTTTCGCGCGCCTCACTCCTTTACGGGGGAGGACACGGTAGAGATTACCTGCCACGGCGGAATTCTTGTGACCGAAAAGGTCTTGCGCGCGGTTCTGCGAGCAGGCGCTCGGGCGGCGGAGGCGGGCGAGTTTACAAGACGAGCCTACGTGGCAGGAAAGCTTCGTCTGTCTGAGGCGGAGGCGCTCGGTAGCCTTCTGGAGGCAAAGAGTGACGCCCAGCTTTCTCTTGCGCGAAACGGTATGAAGGGCGGACTTTCCCACCGTACCGAATCCATTTATCTGGATCTGCGGACAATCCTGACCTCGGTGTATGCCGCCATTGATTTTCCCGATGAGGATCTCTCTGAGATGAGTCGGGAGGAGATTGCCGCCCATACGGAGACGTCTCTTTTGGCAATCAAACGCTTGGCGGCGACCTATGGAACGGGACGTGCCATCAGCGAGGGAATCCCCACGGTCATCTGCGGACGAACCAACGCGGGGAAAAGCTCGGTATATAATCGGATTTTAGGGTATGACGCGGCGATCGTCACCGATGTGGAGGGAACGACCCGTGATATTCTTCGGGAATCGGCGGTGCTGGGAAAGACCATGCTTCGGCTATGCGACACGGCGGGGATTCGCTCCACGGATGACCCTGTGGAGGGAATCGGTATTGACCGTGCCCGTGAGGAGATGCGGCGAGCGGGCTTGATCCTTGCGGTGTTTGATTCCTCCCGTCCGCTCTGTGAGGAGGACATGAGTCTGGCGCGTGAGATTGTCGGGACAGACATTCCCGCCATTGCGCTCTTCAATAAAAGCGATCGGGAGAAGAGGGAGGATATGAGCCGCCTTGAGGCGCTGTTTTCCCATACGATCTCGGTGTCTGCTACCGAGGGCGATGGCTTTGATCACCTGGGAGAGATGATCGATGCCCTCTTTATTGACGGAACGATCGATGTCCGTCAGGATGCGGTGGTAACGGGTGCGAGACAGTACGCGGCGCTGATGAGCGCGGCAGAAAGTCTTGAATTTGCACTTGCCGATCTGCGGATGGGCACTCCCTTGGACCTCTCGTGTATCGGGTTGGAAAACGCCCTCACCTCTCTTGGTGAGGTGGACGGACGGG
>JAZORA010000103.1:0-2689 GCA_045656365.1 Eubacteriales bacterium
CTCATATTGGCAATCACAACGATCCGTTCGCTTTGATTTTCGCGATGATAAACGATCACTCCGTTCTCCTCATGCTCTACGCCGAACGTACCCTCCGCAAATACCGGGTGGTCTTTTCGAATTTTACCAAGCTGACGGTAATGCTCAAGGAGCGACTGCTTTTCCCTACCCCAAGGATAGGGTCTGCGGCAGAAGGGATCATGATACCCCTCAAGTCCCGCCTCGTCTCCGTAAAAGACCGACGGAATACCAAACACAGTATATTGCAAAACCGAAGCAATTTTCAAAAGTGCCTCACCTTTGGCCGCCTGTTTGGCGGTTAAACGCTTTTTGGCAAGAACATCGTTGCTCTCTTGTTCGTTTCGATCCAAGCCTTCGCCGAGCACCGTCAAGATGCGCTCGGTGTCATGGGTGGAAAGAAGATTCATAAGGCTATCACAAACGGTTTTGGGATAGGTCGCATAGATCTCCTTGAGAACATCTCCCAAAAACTCGGAGTCCCCCTCCAACAAAAAGCGAAGGATTCCGTTTCGTACGGGATAGTTCATCACACTATCCAACTGTTTTCCGTAAAAATACCGACGTCGTACGCCATACGCTTCCTTCAGGGCGGCGTTTTCCCAAACCTCACCGATGATCACAGCCTGATCGTCCGATGCACCCTTAACGGTATCGCGAAGCTCATATAAAAACTCGTTGGTCAGCTCGTCCGCAACATCGAGACGCCAACCGCCAATTCCCATGCGGACATACTTTTCGGCAACACCGCCACGTCCCGCCAAGAAATGACGGATCTCCTCGCAAGCAGGATTGAGCTTTGGCAAAATGCCAATTCCCCACCAAGCCTCATATTCTTTGGGATACTTACGGAAACAGAACCAATTTCTATAAGGAGATTCGGGATTGGAATATGCTCCCTGTCCGCCATAGGTTCCATATTTATCAAAATATACGCTGTCGTCCCCGGTATGGTTAAAGACACCATCCAAGATAATACGGATATCGGCTTCCCTTGCTTTTTCGATCAAATGGCAAAACGCCGCCTCACCGCCAAACATTCCGTCGATCTCCAAATAATCTCCCGTATCATACTTGTGATTGGAGTATGAACGGAAAATGGGACTCAGGTAAATCACACCAACGCCCAAGGATTTGAGATAATCGATCTTTTCAGCAATTCCCCAAAGGTTTCCGCCAAAAAACATATTGTTTGCCAGCTTATCGCCGTTCTTTTTGGCATATTGAGGAATTCCGTTGTCCCAATCCTCGTTGAGGATCACGTCGTCACGCATAGCGATCTCGCCCGAACCACGGCAAAATCGATCCACAAAAATATGATACATGACTCTTCCGTGGAACCACGAGGGAGTCTCAAAGTCCTTTTCATGAACCAAAAGCACGAAACGTTCGGCAGAATGGTTCTCCAGGGTAAAATCCACTTGATTTCGCGTTACGGTAAACAGCGTATCCACACCGCGAACGAACAAAAATTCATAGAAAAACAAGCCCTTTCCTTCCCCACAGCAAAGCTTCTCCGTATCGAGTTCGATCCGATAGCGATCCTCTCCCGATTCCGTTTTTACGAAGGTCAAAGGGTAATCCACATCCGGTTCTCCGTCCTTGCAAATACGCAGAACAACCGCCGAAGCCCCGAGTCTTCTCGGGGCATCGACGGTAATTGTGATTCGTTCGCCAACGGCAAATGCCCCCCTTGCGGAGGCATCTGCATTGTTTACTGTTTTTGTAATCGTCGGCATCGCCGACATCGCAATTTTATTCAGCATCAAGATTTCCTTGTTTTCGAATGATTTGACGTGACTCTATCCAGATTCCAAATATTCTTTGCATAATCGTTGATCGAGCGGTCAGCCGCAAAGTAACCTGCCGAAGCGATGTTCATAAGAGACATGCGGTTCCACTTCTGCTTATCGGCATAGTCCTTAATGGCGCGCTCTCTGGTCATATGGTAAGATTCAAAATCTGCAAGACACATATAGGGATCGGCAATTCCGGGGCCGGAAATGAGATAATTTGCAATTTCAGAGAAGGATTCTCCCGCAAAACCAACGTTCAGCGCATTGATGATCTTTCTAAGACGCTCGTTGTTTGTATAATACTCGGCACAGTTATAACCTCTGAGCCAAATATCGTCCACCTCGTTGCTGGTAAGACCAAAGATATACATATTCTCTTTTCCTACCGCATCCAGCATTTCAACATTTGCGCCGTCAAGCGTACCAATGGTCATAGCACCGTTGATCATCAGCTTCATGCAACCAGTACCGCTGGCTTCCTTACCTGCCAGGGAGATCTGTTCACTGATTTCCGCTGCGGGAATCAAGGTCTCAGCCATCGTTACCTTGTAATCCTCAAGGAATACAACCGACAGCTTTTCACGAACTACGGGATCGCTGTCGATCTCACGTCCCAAGCAATAAATGAGCTTGATGATATTCTTAGCCATATAATAGCCGGGAGCCGCTTTCGCGCCAAACAGGAAGGTCTGAGGCTGGAATTCCTTATTGGGATTCTCTTTGATCTCAATATAAAGACCAATAATATTCAAAACGTTTAAGAGCTGACGCTTATACTCATGCAGACGCTTGATGTGAACGTCATACAAGGAATGCGTATCAATCGCTCTGCCCGTCTTCTTGTAGAGATAATTGGAGAACTCGATCTTGTTCTC
>JAZORA010000104.1:0-3341 GCA_045656365.1 Eubacteriales bacterium
AGGGTGCGGTCGCGCCCGGCGATATGACCAAGGTCCTGAACGCCATGGAGCGCATTAAGCCCGAAAAATACATCGTTCCGCAGGTGGGACAAAAGATGTATTTCGGCGAGGTGCAGATGGAATTTTTGCTGACGCAGGAGATGCTTTATCCCGATTCCCCAAAGGGCAACGGAAACAATATGTCCCTCGTTGCAAAGGTTACGTTTGAGGGCAAGACCCTTCTTATGACGGGCGACGCTTATCCCGACCAGACCAAGCTTGTGGATCTGTACGGCGATTATCTTAAGAGCGACTACGTGCAGACGCCTCACCACGGCTACGAGGCGACCAGCGATGTCTTCTACGATAAGGTGGACGCGGACTTTGCCTTCGTGACCCCCAGCGACGGGGAGGGCGAGCGCGGTGTCCAGCGCGGCGCGGCGACCTCGGGGGCGGATGCCTCCAACTTCGGCGGACTCCACCACCTGATCGCAGAGCTGAACACCCCCTATACGGCGGCGGGCGGCGCGGCGGATAAGCCGTATTATACCATTTCGTATGAGAAAAACGGGAAGAACTGATCGCTTCCCACGATAAAAATCACTCAAAACGGCTCTGCCAAAAAAGGCGGAGCCGTTTCTTTTTTGAAAAACAAATTTAAGGAATCCTTCTTGACAATTGGATTTTTTATGATATAATAAAATATGTAACTCTTTATTTTTAAAATTTATTGAAATTAAACCTAAAAAAGGAGATGCATCCAAATGAAAAGAATTCTTTCACTGGCTATGGTTGTTGCTATGCTGATGCTCAGCGCGGTGGCACTGATTCCCGCGGCATCCGCAGCAGAGCCTGAGAGCAGAGCGCCTCGTTACGTTGCTTATCAGGAATCCGAGGCATCGGGCGGCGCCTTCACATTGCGCGTTTGCGCGGTCATTGACGATCTGGCAGACCACGATCAGGTAGGCTTCAAGGTGACCCTGACGCGTATGAATGGCGGTACGAAGCAGAGCGGAACCCTGTCGATCAAGTGCGGCCACGCCTATGAATCGATCACCGTTGAGGGACAAAAGGTATACGCAAGTGAATACGGCGGAAGCTATTTCGTGGCGCTGAACGTGACGGGCATTCCCGAAACCCAAAGCATCGGCTACGAGATCACGCCCTTCTCCACGAAAAACGGCGAGACCGAATATGGCGAGGCGTACGACTTCTCGCTGAACAAGAACGGTTGGGAGGCTGAGGTCCCCGAGTTTACCACCAGCAACTCCTCGAAGGTTACGGTAAAGGGTACTCGAGCTTTTGCGGACGGAAGCTATCAGGTAGCGGCTGTGGCAAGTGATTCTAATAAAGCTGCCTTGGTTACCGACTATAATGCCTATACGGCATTGCTGGAAAGCAAAGGCTTTACAAAGTACCAATCTCACACCATCGGTAGCAAAACCTACGCGACCTACAAGGGACTGACCAGTATGGTTCACGTTTATTATGAGGATGTTTATAACCAGGTTACAAAGATTGGCGATTATTATTTCAGTGGTTCGGAAAAGTCCACGCTTCACGTACTGTACGCTCCTCTCGAAAAAATGGAGTATCCTCTTACCCCCACCTCGGATGAGGGTGTGAATGTAGCGCGTCCTTCCTTGACTCTGATGTCTATGGATTACTCGGGCTCGGGACAGAATAATAACGGCATGGGCTTTGTTTACACCATGGCAGACGGAAGCTACGTGATCATCGACGGCGGCTGGCGTCATGATACGGCAACGCTCTATCGGTTCCTTGCGGACAACAACAAGCGCGCTGACGGTGAGATCGTGATCCGCGCTTGGCTGATCACACACCCCCACGAGGACCATTACGGAAACTTTGAGAGCTTTGCTGACAAGTTTGCCGATCAGGTAACCCTTGAATATTTTGTAGCAAATCTGGGTAGCGGAGCATCGATTACCGATCATCCGAATGCGGGTGATGTGGATGACATCCATGCGGCGCTTGCCAAGTTTACCGCCGTACAGGATACCAAATACATCATTCCTCAGATCGGACAGAAGATGTACTTTGGAGACGTGCATTTTGAATTTCTGCATACGCAGGAGTGGTTGTATCCCGGTTATCGTCTTACCGACGGAAACGATTACTCCTTGGTCGCGAAGGTAACCTTCCAGGGAAAGACCATGCTGATGACGGGTGATGCATATCCTCAGGATATCTCCGCCGATTTGGAACAGCGCTATGGTACCTATCTCGCAAGTGATTACGTACAGACGCCTCACCACGGTATGGCAGGTACGGACAGCACCTTCTATGATAAGGTGAATGCAGAGCTTGCGTTCGTTACCACCAGTGCCTCTGCTTTGACAACGCGTTTGTCATCCTCGGATGATAAATTCACCGCGCTTCAGTATTTGATCAATACTCGGAAGACTCCGTATTTTGTAGCGGATAACGGATACCAGACCATCTTTTACGGTGGCGGCTTGCAGTATGACGACCACAGCGGCAACGCCGGCGACAACGCGAACTTCAGTGATCTCTGGGGTTGATTTTCAGACAAAGTAATACAGTAAAACAGAACGGCAACGCCCCATGAAGGGGCGTTGCTTTTTTGAGGATACTTCTTGACAATCGGAAAATTTATGATATAATGTAATATGTAGTTTTATAGATTTTCAAACCAAGTTAAAAAGGAGATGCATCCAAATGAAAAGAATTCTTTCCTTGGCGATGGTTGTCGCCATGTTCCTGCTTAGCGCGGTTGCGCTGGTTCCCGCGGCGTCCGCGGCAGAGCCCGAAAGCAGAGCGCCTCGTTACGTTGCATATCAGGAATCCACGGCAGCGGGCGGCGCGTTCACCCTGCGCGTTTGCGCGGTTATTGACGATTTGGCAGACCACGATCAGGTGGGCTTCAAGGTGACGCTGACTCGCGTGATGAACGGTGTCAAGAAGAACGGAACTCTGTCGATTGCTTGCGGCCACGCCTATGAATCGATCACCGTTGATGGGGAAACGGTGTATGCGAGTGAATACGGCGGAAGCTATTTCGTGGCGCTGAACGTGACGGGCATTCCCGAAACCGAAAGCATCGGCTACGAGATCACGCCCTTTTCTACGAAGAACGGAGAAACCGAATATAGCGAGGCGTACGACTTCTCGCTGAACAAGAGCGGCTGGAAGGCAGAGGTTCCCGCGTTTACCACCAGCAATAGCTCGAAGGTTACGGTACAGAGTGAAAGAGAATTTTACGACGGAACCTATCAGATCGCGGCAGCGGCTAAGAGTGATTATACCGATGCCAGAAGCGAACTGAAAGCCGATTTCAACAATTACGTGGCAAAGCTGGTGGCAGCGGGATACACGCT
>JAZORA010000105.1:0-3013 GCA_045656365.1 Eubacteriales bacterium
TACCCCGAGATATAGGCGAGTTGTTCGTCCTCGTCAAAGGTTTTTGACGGCTGCATACAGTAATCAAGCACGCCTTTCTGTGCGCTGGGTGTCTGATTCTTTTCGGGAATACTTTCAACTACCGCCATCGTTTTCACCTCCGAGTGCGAGAAGAATTTGACGATAAACCGACAACAATTCCGAGAGATCGACCGCAGAGATCCTGCCTTGATGGCAGAGCTTTGTGAGTTGGTTGTGGTTGTTCCCCTGATAGCGAAGCTCCTGATTCAGCTCTCGCAGATCTGAGTTGACGATGACTTTCCCGTTCATACACATATCCAAAATAAAAGCTCGCATCGAGGGTGCGACGGCTTCCTTCATGCGCTCAACCATCGCCTTCTTTTCTTCCGGGATTACGTGAAGAGATATTGTTTCTGATTGTAATCTGCCCAATATATTTCTCCTTTCATGGGAAAGTGGGTTCGGGCTTCTGCCCGATTCTGTCCCGGCGTGAGCGCAGGGACGGTGCGAGGTGGGCGCCGCCAAATGGCGGTGGACATCCACGCGCTATGCTTGCCCCAGACGCGAGCGTCGGGAAAGCAGAAAAAATAGTGACCTTGCCGTATGCGGCAAAATATCTATCCATATAACTTGGGTTTTGAAATGCTATTTTGCCGATAGCCTTTTCTTTGATTCCTGCATCACAGGTTTTGGGTGGTGTAGACATTAACGCACCGGAGTTGCTCCCAAAATTTACACAAAGAAATTTCGAGATTTGTATTGCAATTCGCCATACAATATGGTATACTAATAGCAGAAAGGTGGTGCATACTATGGCAACGAAAACCGCAAACGTAACCGCGCGAGTCAGCCCCGAAATCAAGCAACAAGCAGAGGAAGTATTGGAGCAACTCGGCATCCCTGTTTCTGTATTGATCGATTCTCTTTATCGACAAATTATTATGACCAACAGTATCCCTTACTCGTTCTCCGTCCCTGCTTTGCAGACCCGTGATTCGATGACCGATGCACAGTTCAACACAATGATGGCGAAAGGACTTTCGGAAGCAAAGGCAGGTCAGGGTGTTGACGTTGAAGATGCTTTTGCCGAAATCAACAAGAGTATCTGACCATGACGTATCAAGTAAAACTGACGAACCACGCGCTGGCGCAGTTGAAGGAGGCTGTAGGATATATCTCCAAGGTTCTTCTTGAACCCGTGGTCGCACGGTGCTGGTCTGATCACATCAAGAAGGAGATTCTGACACTCGACCATATGCCGCTTCGCTATCCACTCGTTGATGAAGAGCCATGGCGCACGGAAGGCGTCCGCAAAATGTCGGTTGAGAATTTTATCGTTTACTATTGGGTGAACGAGGAAACGACAACCGTTTGGATTACCGCCATTGTCTATGGCAGACGAGACCAGATATCCGTCCTTCGTAATATGCCAAAGGAATAATATGCAAAGAGATCGCTCCGGCGGTCTCTTTTCATTTTCTCGCATTGAGCTCGTTCATTTTAGCCCTTGCCGTTGCCTTGCGTTCCTCGGAGTACGGAGCTACCAGACGATAGGTGAAACATCTCTTTTGAATGCGGAAGGAGAGTCCTCCGAATCCGTCATCATCTGTCTGCTCGCACAACTCCGGGTGCTCCGTTGAAAAAGCAAGGAGCCTATTCTTGAGGCTGGTGTTGTATGTCCTGACCGTAGTCCACTCGTCAGCCTCGTCGAAGTATATTTCTGTTGTTTTATGCGTTTTCTTGACGCCTGTAACCATCTTTTTTCAAAAACCTCCTATTTTTCCGTTCTGTGAGAAGCACCCCCATTTTCGCTCAAAAAAGCCTCGGTCTTCATCGGCACTATTTGCAAAATTCCCAACGGCGTGACTCTCATCGGGCACAGCATCGTTTACTGCTCCCAAAATCGCTAAAAGCCCATATTCCTTCGGTGTACACCGTAAATGGGAATTGTCGCTAAAGTCTTATTTTCAAAACCTCAAAATGAGGTTTTTGAAAATAGTTCTGACCGCTTATTCTTTGGTTTCAGCGTGTCAATTCTTGACCTCCGTGACAGCATGACAGGTGACAGCTTCATTTCCTTCGATATCTGTACCGTCAGTACTGTCATCCTGCAGATCTTGAAGCTCCTGCGCCACATAAAGTTCAAGCTCTTTCAAATGCCCCGTCAAGACCTTTCTATACATGGGTATGGATTTGATCATAGGAAATGCGTGATAGAGTCCATCCAATCCTGTCATCAGCGTATCGATGATTCCGGGATAGGTTCCGGTCACGATAGAATACTCGATGGGCATACCTTCCTTGCGGATCTGCTTGCCGTCCTGTTCAACCACGTAGCCGTTTTCAAAGAACGTATCAAGCTCCTGATACATCCCACTTTCACGCCGTTTGTTCAAGAGATAATTCATGAGCTTGTGGGGATCCATACCGCTTGTTTCATTTACAGCTTCTTCCTCACAAGCTTCTGTACTCTCGGTATTGGGCACTTCAAGAACCGGCACAGTGGTTTTATAACTGTCACCTGTCATGCTGTCATGATCCGCTTCGGACTCCACAGACCTCGCAGATATTTCTATCGGGAGCTTTCCTTTTTCAAAATAGAGCCGTCTGACTTTTTCAAGAATGAAGCGGAATACCAGCGTCCTTGTCTGTCCTGTTCTCTCGCTTTCAAATTTAAAGCCACGCGCTTCAAGCTGAGTATGATACTCCACCAATTTTTTCTTGATCATATTGGGCTTTAGAGCTTCGTCGCCGGACAACTCCAAGAATTTATTCGCCCCGTCCGCCAGCTCGGATGCTTGTATTCTCAAATACTCCTTGCTCCAGTCAACTTTGGGGGAAGCATCGTCCGCGCTATATTCTCCCGATTCCTGACGCAGATCATTGGCAGAGAGCAGATACAATACGATGGCGCGAATATACGGATCCGTGCGCTCCAATTCGTATTCAAGTTCCTCGGCAAGCTCCCATATAGCATCGTCGTTCATCTTGATCTTCACGTCACGGCTCTCGA
>JAZORA010000106.1:0-4993 GCA_045656365.1 Eubacteriales bacterium
AGTCCCTTGATGCCCGTATCAAACGTACCGCGGACAAGACCCATCACAAGCAGAAGGGAAATGACGCCGAAGAAGAGAGCGTGGGGCAATTTGTCCAGGGCATGATGCTTGAGGGCGTCTCCCTTTTTGGTGGGCGCTTGACACTCTACGGGAGGACACAGCCGCTTTCGGAAGATCTCCCATACGATGCCGATGGCAATCAGACCAATGCCCGAAAGAAGGAACAGATGCTCCCAACGGGGGAGCAGGGACGCTACGAAGAAGGAGAGCATATTTCCGCCCGGTGTGGCGTAGGCGCTCAGGTAGACTCCCGTTCCTTGATGCTCGGGGATGGTTCTCGTGGTGAGAAGCTTAAAAATCGAGGGCCAAACGGGGGCTTGGATCACGGCGCAGAGGGACCAGGTGATGAGCATGACCAGATAGTTGTGGTTTTGCCAGATCACGAGGTTTGCCACGCCCGCGCCGAGATAGCCGATGGTGATCAGAAGGTCCGGCTTCCACCGATCCGCCAACACACCGCCCGTGAATTGAAGCGCGGCGTAGACTAAGTAGAAAACGGCGGTGAGCGTTCCCGTCTGCGCTTTGGTCAGAAGCCCTTCGTTGACAATGAACACCATTGCCGACGAAAAGGCGTTTTTCGTCATGGCAATGAAGGTGAAGCTGGAAATCAGCCCAATGATGAGGTATATACTTCGTGTTTTTTCAGAATGAAACGGTTTCATAATACCCTTCTTTGATCGTTAAAATCCTTTGATGCCGTTTGTTAGATTACCGTAATTCCAAGAATCGAGCAGAGATCCTTTACGAGGTCAGTCTGGTCTCCGTAGGCGATGATGTAGTGCTGACACATAACGTTTTCCGCGAAGGCGGGAACGTCGTCCAGCTCGATCTCAAGACCGGGGAGCTGAGGCGCGGGCTGAGTCCAGCCTGCTTCCTCCCACTTGCCGGGATTCTTGCCGAAGCCCTTGACCATGTGCATGTAGTACTCGCCGTTGTAGGAGGTCAGACGGCACAAGGTAAGCTCGCCGCCCTTGACGCGGCTTACGTTGAGGATACCCTCGGAAAGCTCGCCGAACGCGGCGGGCATCACGGTCACGTCGCCGTCTACCACGGCGGCGGGAACGTAGTCGGGAACACCTGCCAGCACGCTACTCGTGAAGAACTCGTAGAACTCCAGGTAGTGAGCGGCCTGTCCCGTCAGATAACGAACCATCAGCTGGGTCACGCTTCCGAGACAGTCGTTCTCGGGAATGGTCAGGAGGTTTGCTTCATCTGCGAGAAGCATAAAGATGGGGGCGGGAGGGAAGCCGAGAAGCTTCTTCATGCCGTCTACGTCCTTGAGAGAGATGGCGTCGTATCCGCGCTCGTCACAGATCGCCTTGACCGCCAGATAGTAGCCCGCCGCCTTCATCAGGCCTTCCTTTTTTGCTTCCTTCAGGAATTTCCACTTGGACATGGCGGTGTCAATGACCTGCTGCTTTTCCTCGTCGGTGATCTTCCCGTATCTCTGCTCGATCTCCAGCATCTCGAAGGTCTCAATCTCGGGTCCTACCACTCTCTTGAGGGAGGGACCGTCGCACTGGGTTCCGTAGAGATTCATATCGCGATAGCCTGCCATACCGCCCTTGGCGTGACGAAGTTTGGCTGCTGCCGCCGCCGCGCGACCGTACTGCGCCACCTTCTTGGTGTTCGAGGGCAGACCGATGATGTCGTATACGTACTTAAAGGTGTAGCCAAGGTCGAAGAAGGTCTTTCTGATGGCGGTCGTTCCTGCCTGATCGGCGGTGGTAACGATTCTGCCGTCCTCGATCCAGCCGCAAAGACCCCACAGAACCATGGGCTTCTCGCGGAAGTGCTCGGTTACCTTGACAACGGCGTGGGTGGGGATCCAACCCGCGATGCAACAGACCAGCGCGTCGAACTCCTGACCCTTCAGGGCGTCGATCGCGCGACGAACGCCCACCTCCTCGTAATCGTCGGTGATGGGGAATACCTTGATCAGCTCAACGCCCTCTTTTTCCAGCGCGTCAGCCGCATCACTGCATTTTTTAATAATGATATCAATGGGGGTATTGACCTCGCCAAAGCCTACGAATGCTAATTTTGCCATAACATTTCCTCCGCAATAATAATTAAAATGAAGAAGTCTTCTGCTTTTATTATACAGTAGAAAAAACGGGATAGCAAGATTTTTGCCACCGAAAAATTTTCGTAATATAATGAAAAGAAAAACGATGAATATTATGCATAAAATCATGCATGATATTCAGTAAAAAGAAGGGCAAAACAGGGGGTATTCAAGGGTTTTGTGCAGAATGACAAGAACAGGGTAATAAAACAGTGCAAATATTGTAACACCCCACTATTGACAAGGGAGTGGTTTGGGTGTATAATATACACAAATCGATGAATATTATGCAATCAGCAAGTGATTGTAAACAAAATGAAAAAAATGCCGTTTGGCTGGAGGTTTTTATGGAAAAGAAGGATATCAAAAAGGTTGTGCTTGCTTACTCCGGAGGCTTGGATACGTCGATCATTATTCCGTGGCTGAAGGAAAACTATAATAATTGTGAGGTTATCGCCGTCAGCGGTAACGTGGGACAGAGCGACGAGCTGGATGGACTTGAGGAAAAGGCGATCAAGACCGGCGCTTCCAAGTGCTACATTGAGGATCTGACCGACGAGTTCGTGGACGAGTACGTGATCCCCACCATGATGGCAGGCGCTAAGTACGAGGAATACCTTCTTGGTACGTCCTTCGCGCGTCCCGTTATCGCAAAGCGTATCGTTGAGATCGCTAAGGCAGAAGGCGCAGACGCCATTTGTCACGGCTGTACGGGTAAGGGCAACGACCAGGTTCGTTTTGAGCTGACCATTAAGGCATTTGCTCCCGATATGACCATCATCGCTCCCTGGCGTGAGTGGAGCATCAAATCCCGTGAGGAGGAGATCGATTACGCCGAGGCGCACAATGTTCCTCTGAAAATTAACCGCGAGACCAACTACTCCAAGGATAAGAACCTTTGGCACTTGAGCCACGAGGGTCTGGATCTTGAGGATGCGGGTAACGAGCCTCTTTATGAGAAAGAAGGCTTCCTTGAGATGGGCGTGTCTCCTCTGCAGGCTCCCGACGTTCCTACTTACATCACGCTGGACTTTGAGAAGGGTCGTCCCGTTGCCTTCAACGGTGAGAAGATGAGCGCAAAGGATATCGTTCTGAACCTGAATAAGGTCGGAGGAGAGAACGGAATCGGACTGCTGGATATCGTAGAAAACCGTCTGGTCGGTATGAAATGTCGCGGCGTTTACGAGACCCCCGGCGGAGAGATTCTTTATGCGGCTCACAGCTATCTTGAGACGCTTTGCCTTGACAAGTACGTAATGCACAAGAAGGCAGAGCTTGCCGTAAGCTTTGCAGATCTCGTATACAACGGACAGTGGTTTACCCCTCTGCGTGAGGCACTTTCCGCATTCGTTGAGAAGACTCAGGAGAACGTAACGGGTACGGTTAAGCTGAAGCTTTACAAGGGTAATATCATCAAGGCGGGCGCTTGGAGTGACTACTCTCTCTACTCTGAGGAGATCGCAACCTTTGGTGAGGATCACGTTTACAATCAGGCAGATGCCACGGGCTTTATCAACCTGTTTGGTCTTCCCATCAAGGTTCAGGCTCAGGTGAACCAACAGAACAACAAATAAGTGAAAAGGACAAGCTTTTGCCTGCCGCCGAGAGGTGACAGGCAAAACTGCATAAAAAAAGAGTATGGAAAAAATGTGGGCAGGCAGGTTTGCCAAGGCGTTGGATGTAAAGGCGGACGATTTTAACTCGTCGATCCGCTTTGACTCCAAAATGTATAAGCAGGATATTCGGGGATCCATCGCGCATGCGCAGATGCTCTCTGCACAGGGGATCATTTCGGTCTCGGACAGCGAGAAGATCGTGGAGGGACTTTGCTCGATTCTTGAGGATCTGGAGAGCGGCGCGCTGGAAATTGACATGGCATGTGAGGATATTCACATGTTCGTGGAGGCAGAGCTGACGAAACGGATCGGTGACGCGGGTAAGCGGTTGCACACGGCGAGAAGCCGTAACGATCAGGTTGCGGTGGACGTGAGAATGTATTTGCGTGACGAAGCGGAGGAGATCGTTGTCCTTCTCAAGCAGCTCATTGCCGATATCGTGGAGCAGGCAGAGAAGAACAAGGCAGTGATCGTACCGGGATACACCCATCTGCAACGGGCGCAGCCCATCACCTTCGGTCATCACCTGATGGCGTACGCCATGATGTTTTTGCGTGATATTTCTCGCCTTAAGGATGCGGCGGCTCGTATGAACGTCTCTCCCCTCGGCTCTTGCGCCTTGGCGGGAACCACCTATGCCACCGATCGCCGTATGGAAGCAAAGACGCTTGGCTTTGATGGCATTACCCTCAATAGCATCGACGGTGTATCCGACCGTGATTTCTGCGTTGAGTTTATGAGCGCTTTTTCGCTCATTATGATGCATCTCTCTCGTTTTTCTGAGGAGATCATTCTCTGGTCCAGCTGGGAGTTCCGCTACGTGGAGCTTGACGATTCCTATACCACGGGCTCGTCCATTATGCCTCAGAAGAAGAACTCGGATATGGCAGAGCTGGTTCGAGGCAAAACGGGTCGTGTTTACGGCGACCTTGTGACCCTTTTGACTATGATGAAGGGACTGCCCTTGGCGTACAACAAGGACATGCAGGAGGATAAGGAGGCGCTCTTTGATTCCATCGAGACGGTCAAAATGTGCCTTGATATCTTTGCGCCCATGATCCGTACCATGCGTGTCAAGTCCGACAATATGTATCGGGCGGCACAGGAGGGCTTTATCAACGCCCCCGACCTTGCCGATTATCTGAGCAAGAAGGGAATGCCCTTCCGTAGCGCGTATAAGATTGTAGGAGAGATCGGGGCTGAGTGCATTGCCAAGGGATGTGTTCTGGATACGCTTCCCATGGAGTGT
>JAZORA010000107.1:0-12136 GCA_045656365.1 Eubacteriales bacterium
TCTTACAACGGTATCCCACCGCGCCGAACGCCTCGGCAACCTTTACGTAATCGGTCACACGCTCAGGCTCGCTGGAGGAAAATCTTCTTCCGTAGAACACACCCTGCCATTGACGAACCATGCCGAGAACGGCGTTGTTGAGAATAACCGTAATCACAGGAATCTTGTAGCTGACTGCCGTACAAAGCTCGTTCATATTCATGTGAAGCGATCCGTCGGAGGTAAAGTGTACCACGGGGGCTTGGGGATTCGCCAGCTGTGCGCCGATTGCCGCACCGTAGCCATAGCCCATCGTACCAAGTCCACCGCTTGTTAAGAAGCTCTTGGGCTTGACGTGATGCAAAAACTGTGCCGCCCACATCTGATGCTGACCTACGTCGGTGACGAAGATGGCATCCTCGCCCGCCTCGCGGCAAGCGGTTTCGATCACCTGATGGGGACGAAGCGAATCTGCGCTGTCCTCCGGACGGTAATCGTGCTGCTTCCATTCCTCGATCTGCTGGAACCAAGCCGTATGCTCACGGGGCTTGATATATTTCATCATCTCGGTCAGAACCACCTTTACGTCGCCTACGATGCTGTAGTCCGCCGTAATATTTTTGTTGATCTCACCCGAGTCGATATCGATATGTACGATCTTGGCATTGTGTCCGAACTTGGTGGTGTTCAGCGCCACGCGGTCGCTAAATCGCGTACCGATGGCAATCATCACGTCGGCACGGTTTGCCGCACAGTTGGCGGAATAGCAGCCGTGCATTCCCATCAGACCCAGATTGTTCTTCTCGCCGTACTTGAGTGCGCCTGCCGCCATCAAGGTATACGCCGCGGGAATATCCGCCGTCAGGAGAAGCTCTCTCAGCTCCTCCGACGCGCCCGAAAGACGAACGCCGCCGCCAAAATACACAAAGGGTCGCTCCGCGCGATTGATCAGCTCGGCAACCTCCTCCACGTCTCCGATCACGTGCTTCGGCTTCTCATGAAGATCGGCACAGGGAGCGGGCATATAGGTGGTTTTTTCCGCGGTAATGTCCTTCGGCACGTCCACAAGCACGGGACCGGGACGTCCGCTGGAGGCAATTCTGAACGCCTCACGAAGGGTATCTGCCAGATCGTCCACCTTGCGAACCACGAAATTGTGCTTGGTAATGGGCATGGTAATACCCGCAATATAGACCTCCTGGAAGCTATCGCAACCAATCAGCGGCGTGGAAACGTTACCCGTGATGGCAACCATGGGAACGCTGTCCATATATGCCGTAGCGATTCCCGTAACCAGATTGGTAGCACCGGGACCGCTGGTAGCAATCACAACGCCCGTCTTGCCCGTGGAGCGGGCATAACCGTCGGCGGCATGTGCCGCGCCCTGCTCGTGAGCAGTCATGTAATGGTGGATCTTATCGCTATATTTGTAAAGCGCATCGTAAATGTTCAGCACTGCGCCGCCCGGATACCCGAATACGGTATCCACGCCCTGCTCCAGGAGAACGTTTACGAGAATTTCCGAACCGTTTAAAATCATTTGAACCTCCGTTTTATTGTTTTATCAAAAACGACAAAAAAGACCTTTATCTCTCAATCAAAGAGACAAAGGTCTAAAAACACTCTGCGGTACCACTCTTATTGCTGAGCAAATGCTCAGCCACTCATACTCTACCCACCAGTAAAGCCGTCTATGATAACGGTGACACTCCGTCCGCGTCTACGCAACCACGAGGGCCTTCAAGCGGAAGCTCGGGGAGGAGATTCATAGACTTCCGTTACCGATTTTCATCAACCATCGGCTTTCTGTAAGCGTCCGTCCTACTACTAATTCCCTTTATCGCCTTGATATTGTGGTTATTTTACCACGAAACCTTTTCTTTGTCAAGAGTTTTTTTGAAATTATTTTCCCGTTTAAAATTTTAATAAAAACTGCACAGATTTTGCCGAAAAAAGGTGAAAAATCACGGCATTTTTACAAGCTTTATACCTAATTAATTATATATAAAGCGCTTATCGCTCGGCGATTGCATCTACCTCGACCAAAACGTTTTTCGGAAGGGTCTTGACTGCCACGCAGGAACGAGCGGGCTTTGCCGAAAAATATTTTCCGTAAACGCCGTTGAAGGCGGCAAAATCCGCCATATCCGAAAGGAAGCAGGTGGTCTTGATCACCCGATCCAGAGAAGAGCCTGCCGCTTCCAGCACTGCCGCAAGGTTTTTGCAAACCTGCTCGGTCTGTTCCTCTACGGTCACAGCGTGAACCTGGCCGTCAGCCGGATCAATGGCGATCTGTCCCGAGGTAAACACCAAATTCCCCGTAACAACTGCCTGAGAGTAAGGTCCGATTGCCTCGGGTGCCTTGTTTGTATGTACTTTTTCCATGAGCGTTCTCCTTTTCTTCAAATCTTTTAAGCCATTTAAACCAAATGGAAGCCTGCCTCGATCAATGCCGCTGTGATCTCCTCAATGTGCTCGTAATTCTTGGTTTCGAGCACCAGACGCAGGAAGCATCCGTTGATGTCGGTGGTCTCGCTGGCACGCTCGTGGTGTACCGAAATGACGTTTCCTCCCTTTGCCGCAATCACGGTGGCAACCTCCTGAAGCTGACCGGGCTTATCCATCAGCTCAATGCAGAGATTACAGGTTCTGCCCGACTTAAGGAGACCGCGCTCCATCACGCGAGAGAGAATCGTCACGTCAATATTACCGCCCGAAACCACACAGGCTACGTTTTTACCCTCCAAAGGAAGCTTGTTAAACATCACCGCCGCTACCGAAACGGCACCCGCACCCTCTGCGATCATTTTGTGCTGCTCCACGAGGGTCATAATCGCCGAGGAGATCTCGTCCTCAGTAACCGTAACGATCTCATCCACGTACTCCGAGCAGAACTTGAAGGTATTATCTCCCGGCTCCTTTACGGCAATACCGTCGGCAATGGTGGAAACCGACTTCAATCTCTCGATCTTTCCATCCTTGATCGAGTTATACATACTGGGAGCGCCTGCCGCCTGAACACCGTAAACCTTAATCAGGGGATTCAGATGCTTCAAAACGTAAGCAATACCGGAAATCAGTCCGCCGCCGCCTACGGGTACAACCACCGCATCCAGATCCTCGCACTGGTTGAGAAGCTCAAGTCCGATGGTTCCCTGACCTGCGATCACATCCTCGTCGTTAAAAGGATGGACGAAGGTATAGCCCATCTCGTCGCGAAGCTTCAGCGCGTGACGGTAGGCATCGTCGTATACGCCCTTGACCATCACCACCTCAGCACCATAGCTCTTGGTCGCCTCCACCTTGGAGATGGGCGCGCCCTCGGGCAGACAAATGATCGAGGGGATACCGTATTTGGATGCTGCCAGCGCCACACCCTGGGCGTGGTTTCCTGCCGAGCAAGCGATAACGCCTCTTGCTTTCTCCTCCTCGGAGAGCTGAGAGATTTTATATCCCGCGCCACGCACCTTGAAGGAGCCCGTCAACTGCAGATTCTCGGTCTTCAAATACACGTTTTTACAGCTCGGGTTAAGCTTGGGAGAATGAATGAGGTCGGTCTTACGCACCACGTCACGCAATACGAATGCGGCGTGATATACCTTATCGAGAGTGAGCATAATCTGTCCTTTCCGTTTATCAACAATAAAAATAAAGCCTTCGTCTCTTTTCGAAAGAGACGAAGGCGTAAAAGCTTTCGCGGTACCACTCTTTTTGTTCTTACGAACCACTCATGTACTCACATACATTATTCTTTAACGCAGAAATACGTGCTGCTCTACCTGTCGGCATCGCCAACCATCGACAACAAGCTCAAGGGTGATTTAGCAATGGTCTTGCTTACCGTTTTACACCAACCAACGGCTCTCTGCCAAGCGACAACCTTACCGCTCCCTATCATAGCACTTATAATTTTACCTTGTTTCGAGAAAAAAGTCAATATTCACATTGAACAAGAAAACCAAATCCGGTTTCGTTGTTTTGTACATTATATCCAAATTATTTCAAAAAATCTCCTTTTGGATGTCAAGAATCCGTCCCGATGCCTCAGGAAGATCCAAACGATCCACGGAATAGGCGTGACGAAGAAGCTCCGCGGGGATATGGGGATCGTATTTTTCAAACACGGGAAGCTCCTTGGGGCTGACAAGGGACATGGGGGATACCTCGTCCTGACAAAAAGCGCGCGCCAGCGTATCCAAGAGGATCCGATCGTTTCCCCGTTCCATACGGAAGGTCATATAGTTACAGCTCTCGTAGTCTATACCCGAAATGCCAAGCTCCTCTGAAACGCTTCCGATCATTTTCCTCAAGGTGCGGAAGGAACGTGTACCAAGCCAAGGGAAAAGACACCAGGTATAGCCGCCCAGCGGGATCAGCGAGCGTTCGGTCATTCCCGTATTTCTCGCCACTCGTCTGGCGATTTCCAAGCGTTTTTTCGCATTTCCCTTCAAATACGGATATTCGGTATCCTCGCTTAATACCCGACGCATTCTCTCAAGAATTTTCGTATGAATTTCTCCATACTCTCCGGGCCAAGAAACCTCCATTTTTCCTTCCACGCTCTTCACGTACACCAAGCGGCGCGCCGCATCAAGCTCCAGAACCTCCCATACACGCCCTGCCAGAGCAAAGCGGTCTCCGATGGGGGGCGGCGTGGTAATCGTACCGATCTCCTCAGATTCACAGCGAACGGTAAAGTCCTCACTATCCTGAAAGACGGCGTAAAACTTGAAGCTGCCGAGAAGCCGTTCTCCGCGCAGTCCAATGATGATTCCCTTTTCCTCGGTCATTTCAAGGAAATCCTGATTCAGCATGGAAACCAGCAAGGCTCGGTAGGTCTCCTTAGAGACCGCGCTGAAGGGGGGCAGACTCAAAACTCTGTCGGCAAGCTCGCGAGCTGTCAGCTCTCCCAAGGATGCGAGGGTGCTGAGGGTCTGGTGAAAGAGGAGACTCAAGGGCTCCTTCTTCCCGGCAGGCGGCTCAACAAAGCGTTCCTCCACGTAAAGCTGAATGATGGCAATGGCGCGAACAAGTCCCCACGAGATCAGTTGAGGCAGGGGCGCATTGGGAAGCGGCTCTTCCTCACGAAATACCATCATCATTTCGGGCGGCTGTCCACGCCGCCCCGAACGGCCGAGCCGTTGGAGAAACGCAGATACCGAATGGGGCGCGTCCATCTGAAGAACGCGCTCAAGCCGTCCAATATCGATTCCCAGCTCCATCGTCACCGTGGCACAGGTGACGGCAAAGCTATCCTCGTCCTTCATCTTCAGCTCTGCCTCCTCGCGAAGGGAGGCAGAAAGGTTGCCGTGGTGAATGAGGAACACGTCGGGGTCACCGCGCCCCGCGGCGATCTGCCGAAGCGTCGCGCAGACGTATTCGGTCTCCTCACGGGAATTGGAAAACACCAAGCTCTTTCGATTCTTCACGCAGTCGTATACATACTCGTATCCCGCGTCCAAGAGGGCGCGTCCTCCCTCCTCTTCTCCCTCTGTGGAAGAACGAGTCTGGTCAAAATTCGGATTTTGAATAAAGAAATGCTCAAGACCCAAGCGCCATTTGGTCTTTTCCGCGGGAAAGAGAGGCACATCCACCCGACGGCTTGTACCCGATGCCAACCATCGGGCGGCAAGGGAGGGATCTCCCACCGTTGCCGAAAGTCCGACCCGTCTTGGCGACGTGCCGATCATCCGCTCAAGTCGGGCAAGCTGACAAAGGATCTGATTTCCTCGGTCGCTTCCCGTCAGGGTATGGATCTCATCCAGCACCACGAACTGAAGCCCCGCAAAAAGCCGAGGAATGTCGTTGGGTCGGTTGATCAGCATGGCTTCAAGGGATTCGGGCGTAATCTGCAAAATCCCCTCGGGCTTTGAGAGAAGCTTTTTCTTCTGTGACTGCGACACGTCGCCATGCCAGTGGGTCACACGAATCCCACTCTCCCGCAGAAGATCCTCAATGCGGGCAAACTGATCGTTGATCAGGCTCTTCAAGGGCGCAACGTACAGAACCGAAATACCCGCAGATGGAGTTTCGGCAATTTTCGTCAGAATGGGAAAGAATGCCGCCTCGGTCTTTCCGCTGGCGGTAGATGAGGTGAGAAGCAGATGATGATCACTCTCGAGAATGGTTCTCGCCGCCTCGATCTGTACTGCCCGCAGACTTTCCCAGCCGTGGGAATAAATATATTCACGTATAAAGCTTGGAAACTTTTCAAAAACTCTGTCCGCTTCGGTCATACTTCCTCCGATCCGTTTTTTTAAAACTCCAGATCCTCCGCGCTAAATTCCCGCGCGGAACGGTTCTTTTCCTTGGGCTCTGTCGTTGCGACTTCCTCGCTCGACGGCTCCTTGCCACTCACAAGCTCGTTGCCAAGAGCGCTCTTCATCACGCTCTCAAAGGTCGCCGTTTCATTTTGCATCAAAATATTCAAAATGGTCATATAGTCTCGGAGCATTTCACGGGGCGTGATCATTTCCTCTGCCCCGGTACGGGAAAGCGAAAGCTCCAAGAAACGCACCATTTCGCTCTCGGTTATGCGAGGGGTTTTACCGTAATTGACCGCATAAAGCTTGGTGATTCGGGACATGAGAGCAAACAGCTCCTCGTCCGAAAGACGCTTGAGGCGAATCACGGGTCCTACAAGATTCCGATATTCCTCCGAGGCAAAGCGGCTGTCACAAAGACGGCTCCTGAGCGCCTCGTAGCTAAAGAGCCCCCGTCGGGGATCGTCCATAAATTGGGGCGTTCCGCCAAGGATCAAGCCCAGTCCGGGCGCTCTTCCCTGCAAGGTATCGTTGAACATGGCAAGGATTTTTTCGTAATTGTTTTCACGGCTGATCCGATGATTGATCTTATAAAGGTTCACACACTCGTCGATGAACACGAGCAGTCCGCGATAACCGATAAAGCGGACGAGAAGTGCCCAGAGCTTGATAAAATCATACCAGTTGTCGTCGTCAATGATCACAGAAACCGAGAAACCAAGCGCGCTTCTTGCCTCGGTCTTGGTGGCGTATTCGCCACGAAGCCAGCGCAAGCAGGCACTTCTCTTTTCGTCGTCTCCGCGACTGAAGGCGCGGTAATACTCGGTGATCACACGGGAGAAATCAAATCCCCCAACCATAAATTCCAGCTCCCGAAGCTGCCCCGAGAGCACGGCGTTCAGGCGAATCGCAAACTCCTCGCTTTCGGGATCGATTCCCTCTTCGAGAATTTTTGACCGCATCACGTCGACCCAACGGGCGATCATCTTTGGCAGAGCGCCGCCGTCGGGCGAGGTCTTGGAAGCCAGATTCTTCATCAGCTCCCGATAGGTGGCAACACCGCTTCCCGAGCTTCCGTACAGTCGGCGCTCAGGGGAAAGATCGGCATCCGCCGTAATAAAATCACGCTCAAGAGCATACCCGCGGATCAGCTGCATCAGAAAGCTTTTCCCGCTTCCGTACCGCCCCACCACGAATCGCATGGTTCCGCATCCCTCGTTGATCTGCTCCAGATCCGAGAGAAGCGCCGCGATCTCGTCCTTCCGTCCAATGGCAATATAAGGTGCGCCGATTCTCGGCACGACACCTGCCGATACCGAGATCAACAAAGAATTTAATACCCGCTTGGGGATTCTTTGCAAATCGAGTCCATTTTGCTCCATCTCTTTCTCCTCTCCAATCACGTTCGGTCCGCGCCGAACAGATCCATATAATCTTCAATCACGGCATACGCGCCGTCTCGCTCCTCCACAAGGGCGTCACCGATCAGCTCATAGCCGATCTCGTTGATCTCCTCCGCCACAAGCTCGGGCATTTTTCCTTTCGATCGGGCATAAGCGTCCACGGCGCAACCGTTTCCCCCGAGGAGTGCGCGAATCACCTCGTAAAGCTCGCCGAAGCGTTCCTCTAAATCAGAGGATTGTGCGACTTCCTCCCCGATTTCCGCAAGTTCCTTAGAATCCTTCAGAATCGGAGGGGGCGGCCCGTCTTTTGGCAACGCCTCTTCCCCATCGGAAAATTCCTCCACAAGCTCTCGGGTAGTCTCCCACGAATCTCGCTCGATCTGCTCTGCGTCCGCCAAGGAAAAGGGCTTTCTCGGCAGATCGTACAGCACCTCGTATTCTTGTTTTTCCTGCTTTCCTCTGGTTACCGTCCTCTTGGGCAAGGACTCCGAAAAATACGTATCCAGAATATTTCGAAGCTCGCTGGGCAAAGAATAAACTGTCATACGTGATTTAATTCCAAGATATGCCCTCAGCTTATTCTCCGCGTATTTTACCACGTCTCCGATCAGAAAACGAAGCTCGTTGGAGCGGGAGAAGGAGCAATAGGACACCTCGATTCTGTACTTTTCCTCCGCTACCGTCAACGCCCCAGCATAGGCATCTCTCGTCATGGTACTGTCCTCAAGCGCAAACGCCGAAAGCAGACGTCCATCCCCTGAAAAATATGACACCGCACGAAGAATTGCTGCAAATACGTGTTGATCAAACAGAGGCAGATTTTCCTCGGTGGCAAATTTGCTGGTATGATAATCGTAAGAGCAACAAAACCGCAAAAGAGATCGGGCACAACGCTCACGGTCACTCTCAGGCATGGCAATGTAAAATTCTTTCAGAGAGCGTACCTTTCGAAAGATCCTTCCGCCCTCCCTCGGCGGTGGCAGGCGATGGATCAGGCTAAAGTCACAGATCCAGTCGGCAAGCTTCCCCTCAAGAGCGGGGAAACGGTCGGCGTAAGCGATCCAAAGACTCGTCAGCATCCGTTGCGCTTCTTCTACATTCTGTCGCGCGCCAAGATTTAAAAGCTCGTACACGTACAGAAGCAGATAGCTATAATCCACGTCAAGAAATTCTCCCCGACGCGCCGCGCTTCGAAAATACAAATAAAACCGCATCTGCTCCTCGCTTAGCTGATCATACTGGGGAACGTAAGAAAAATACGAAACCGAGGGGCACTCCTGTCCTTGGGCATCAAGAAGCCGTAAAGCGTCTTGCAAAAATCCCCGATAATAGGGATAGGCGGTTTTATAGCGCTTGATCGTCACCCGATGAATGAGAGAATCCGTAGGTTCGTAGCTAAAAAGCTCCTCCAGCGCGTTCTTTTCGGAGAGCCGATCCCCTGCCGAAGAGGAAATATAACGCGTAATCACCGTATCCGTTTCGTCCCTCATAGGCGCTTCCCGGACCGACGGTTTTCCTCCCGAAAGCTCCACGGGAAGTGCCTCGGTAGAACGAGGGGATCCATATGCTCGGTTCTTTTTTGGTATCAAATCGGACACGTCCCAAAAATCGTCAATTTTTCGTCTGCGATCGTCGATCCCTGCCATAAAATCCCCTCCTTTTCTTGAAAAAATCGCAAATTGCTTATTCTATTATTGTACCATGCTTTCACCGTTCTGTCAATCCAATCTGAATTTTTTTCAATTCTCATGAGTCTCCGGAACGCGTTCTCCCTTGGAATATTCTTGATCAAATGATTGACAAGGGAGGAAATTTATGATAAAATAAATGGTGTATGAGTATTGATATATCTTTATTATGTATAGATGATTAACACAAAAGAAAGGACGTTTACCGAAATGACGGAGCATCAAAAAAACATGCCGAATAAACGAACGCAAACGACCACTCTTTCCCCTTCACAAAACAAGCTTTTGACCGTCTTGTTCGTTTCCATGGCTGTGGGCACGCTGTTTGCCATGCTTGGAATTATTTTATATTACGTTGTAGCCTTCTCCTCCAAGCACCACGGAAGCGCGGGATTTGATTGGCTTCTCGGAATCTTTTCGGATTTTGTTGAGATCATGAACGCATCCCTGAAGGATAGTCCCTATATCACCGACGGGACCTCGTATCCTCCCATTGCCGTCATGGTTCTCTATCCCTTTGCTCTGATCTGCAAAAACGCCTTTGCCCCTTATTCGGGCATGGAGGGCTTGACGGTGGACGAGCTGACCTCCTACGTAATCCTGCACCCCGAGTTTTGGGTCGCTATCGTACTCTTCTTCTTGATTTGCATCGTTTCCATCATTTTTTTGGTCATTAAAAAATACAGACTGGATCTTTGGGCGTCGGTTCGCATTGCTTCGATCATCACCCTATCCGCCCCCTTTGTATACGCAATCATGCGAGGAAACACCATTTATTTTGCTCTGGTTTTCCTTCTGCTCTTTCTTCTGCTTTACGAGGATTCCCGTCCTTGGGTTCGGGAGATCGCCTACATTTGCTTGGTTCTGGCAGGCTCGATCAAAATTTACCCCCTATTCTTCGGCGTTTATCTGCTTCATAAGAAAAAGTTCTTTGCCTCCTTCCGTATCGCGGTATATTTCGCACTGCTCTTTTTCCTGTCCTTCCAGTTTTTTCAGACCGGTATCGAGGGCATGAATCCCTTCATCGAAAACCTTGGAGGCTTTGTATTTAACGACGAGCGTTGGCTTTCCTTGCGCAATCTGTCGATCTCGTCCCTCCTTTATAAGCTCTTCTATGTGATCTCCCCCGCCCTTGCCGAGCATACAGTATTTACCGTGGTGAACCTGATCGTTTTGGGTCTGCTCTTCGTATCGGCGACCCTAACGGCGATCCTCACGCGCTCGAATCTGGCTCGTGCCATGATTGCCGCAGGCGTTGTGATCCTCGTTCCCACCATTTCGTATTTTTACGTGCTCGTCTTTTCCATCATTCCCTTTATGGAATTTCTCATGCATTACGACGAGCTTCCGCTCTTTAAAAAGCGGCTCTATACGGTTAGCTTCTTCCTTTTGTATTTCACCCTTCTCCTCATCACCCAATGCTTTATTGTCCATGGATGTCTGATTCTCATCATGCTCGTAACCGAGGTGGTCGGCGTCGTTCGCGGTGAATTGCTTCCCAAATTCAAAAAATCAAAAAAATACGTGTCCCCAAAGGAGAATAAAGCATGAAGATTGAGCACCTTCCCACCCCCGCTTTGGTGGTGGATGAAACGATTTTAGAGCAAAACGAGCGCGCAATGAAGGAGCTTTTGTTCGGATCGAAGCTTTCCCTGCGCCCTCACTATAAATCTCACAAATGCGCCGCGCTGGCAAAAAGACAGATCGCGGCGGGTGCTGTGGGAATGACCTGTGCCAAGCTTTCCGAGGCAGAGGATCTTGCCTACGCGGGAATTGAGAATATTCTGATTGCCAATCAGATCGTCGCCCCCGACAAGATCACTCGTCTTGCCCAGCTTGCCAAGGCTTGTCGGCTGACAGTCTGCGTGGACAACGAAGAAAACATCGACGCCCTCTCCCATTCCGCCCGGTTTGTCGGCAGTACCATCTACTGTCTTATCGAATATGAGATTGGCATGAACCGCTGCGGCGTCACCACGCACGAAGAGGTTCTCCGTCTTGCCGAGAAGATCTCGAAAGCTCCGAACCTTTCCTTTGAGGGTATTCAGGCATACGCGGGACATATTTCTCACGTAGTGGATTTTGAGGAACGGCGGACGGCGACCGAAAAAAACAATGCCGATCTTCGACTCCTTTTGCAAAAGCTTTCGGACGTAGGACTCCCTGCCCGTACGCTGTCGGGCGGAAGCACCGGTAGCTCTACCTTAAAGGTCAAGGATTCTCCTTATACCGAGCTTCAGGCGGGAAGCTATCTGTTCATGGATGCAACCTATCGGGATCTCGGACTTCCCTTTCAAAATTCCCTGTTCGTTCTCACCACCGTCGTCAGTCAGAAGGACGGCTTGACTGTGGTAGACGCGGGTGTCAAGTCCTGCGGCGTAGATCAGGGCATGCCCGTTTGCCGCGACTACCAATCGGGTGAGGTTACCGCCAGTGAGGAGCATTTTCAGATCAAAGAGCTTGATGGTTCGCTCTCTCTTGGCGAAAAGCTTTATCTCATTCCCGCCCACTGCTGCTCTACCGTGAATTTGTATGACCATATCTACGTGATCCGTAACGGCAAGGTCATTGACCGACTGTCCGTCAGTGCACGCGGATGCTCTCAATAAAAAAAGAACCGCACTCCAAAAGGAGTGCGGTTCTTTTTCTTTTATCTACCTGCAAAAATAGAGATTGCAGCCTTAACGTCGGCTTTCATTGCCTGAATTGCGGCCACCTCCACGTCGTGGAAGAAGGTAGTTTCCTTCATAGCGGCAACAGCGGTTCCGCCTGCCTTTGCCATGTAGGTGTAGTAGTTGATCTT
>JAZORA010000108.1:0-2911 GCA_045656365.1 Eubacteriales bacterium
CCTCATTGAGAACCATTGGAACAAGGAAGGCATAACCTTTGACGCCGTTTACACGGGATATCTTGGCAGTACCAAGCAGATCGATTACGTCAAGAGCATTGCCGAAAGCACGAAGAAGGAAGGCAGTCTTTTGATCGTCGATCCCGCTATGGCAGACAACGGAAAGCTTTACCCCGGCTTTGACGATGCCTTTGTTGAGGCGATGAAGGGTCTTTGCGCAAAAGCCGATTACGTGATTCCCAATATGACCGAGGCGTGTCTTCTGACGGGAATCGAATATAAAACCGAGTACGACCGAACGGACGTGGACCGAATCATTGAGGGGCTTCTCTCCCTGGGTTGTAAGAACGTGATCTTCACGGGTATTTCCTATCAGGCGGGTAAGACGGGTATTGTGGTATACGAGAACGGTGCGTATTCCTATTACGAGCATGACATGCTCCCCAACAGCTGTCACGGAACGGGCGACATTTACGCCTCCTCCTTCGTAGGCGCACTGGTTCGCGGACGCAGTGCATACGATGCGGCAAAGATTGCCGCCGACTACACGGTCGAGTGCATTAAGGAAACGGCAAAGCTTGACAACCATTGGTACGGCGCGGCATTCGAGCCTGCTCTCGGAAAGCTGATTGAGATGTTGAAATAATTCAAAGCAAAAAATAGCGTAGTATGAAATCCTCATACTACGCTATTTTTTACGCCTTTTTCACGACCAATGCACACCAGCCGTTTTCCTCCACGCGCTCCACGATCTCAAAGCCGTGCTCACGGAAGGTGGCGATCACGTCCTCCGAGCGTTCCACAATAATGCCCGAAGCCAGAATCACCGAATTTTCATCCATTAGACGTCCCACGTCGGGGGTCATGCGAATGATGATATCCGCCACAATGTTGGCACAGATCACGCCGTAGGGCGCATGGTCGGTGTCTACCTGACGAAGAAGATCGGACACGTCACAGGTCACGTTCGTAAGACCGCTGTCCTTAATGTTCTCTCTCGCCACCTTCACGGCAACGGGATCGATATCGTACGCCTTACAAAGCCCCGCGCCCAGCTTGGAGGCGCAGATAGCAAGGATTCCGCTTCCGCAGCCCACGTCAAGCACGCGGATGCCCTCGCTTACGTATTTTTCAAGGAGACCAATCACTAGACGGGTCGTCTCGTGGGTTCCCGTTCCAAACGCCATACCCGGATCCATACGAACCACGATGTCGTTTTCCTCTTCCTTGTACTTTTCCCATGCGGGAACGATCACGATCCGCTTGCCAGTGCGAATGGGCTTGTAATATGGCTTCCAGGAATTTGCCCAATCCTCCTCGTCCACACCGCTGACCGTGATCTTGGCGTCGATACCCAGATCGTCAAAACGGGCGCGCAGAAAGGATACCGTATCGGCAGCGCCTCCGTCAGCGGGCAGATAGACCGACACCGACGCGATGGTCTTATCCGCGTTGAGGATCGACTCGTCAATGAGATCGCCGTAGCAGGTCTTCAGGTCAATGTCGCTGTAATCCTCGATCTGCAAATAATTGGAGATCATATTCATGACCGCCGTCACGTCATCGAGAAGAGGAAGCTTGACCGTCACCTTAATCTGTGTCCACTCGGTTTCCGTGCCCCAATTCTCACAGGTATAATCCTTATCCATGTCTATCTCCTTCGGGTCTTATTTCTTTTTCTTAAAAAATCCGCTTTTGCGAGAATAATTAGAATCCTTGCAGGAGTCCGCAAAGGCTCGCATATTCTCCTTTTGCTTTTCAGAGAGGTTTTTGGGAATCTCCACGTTGACGGTGAAGATCAAATCCCCTCGACGGTTTGAATTGTTAATAAAGGGAATTCCCTTCTGTCGGAGCGTAAAGGATGTGCCCGGCTGCGTTCCCTCGGGAATCTCGAATTTTTGATTGCCCTCAAGGGTCGGCACGTCAATTTCCGCGCCAAGAGTTGCCTCCGCTACCGTGATCGGGATTTCACAATACAAATTGTAGCCGTCTCTCTCAAAGAAGGAATGGTTTTTCACCGATACGGTGATGATCAGATCCCCCGTCGGTCCGCCGTTTCTTCCGTCACAGCCCTGACCGCGCAGAGCAATCCGCTCCCCGTCGTCAATACCCGCGGGAATATTGACGCTCAGCTTCTTATTGACCTTTACGTAACCCGTGCCACGGCAATTCGAGCAAGGATTCTTGATGATCTTACCCGTTCCTCGGCAGGTCTCACAGGTGGTGGTGGACTGAAACGCCATGCCACCAATCCGCTGAGTGATTCTTCTCTGTCCCGAGCCGCCGCAGACCGTACAGGTCTCCGCCTTGCTTCCCTTTTGGGCGCCGCTTCCTCCACAATCGTCACATTTCTGAATACGGTGGAAGGACACGTCCTTCTTGACGCCGAACGCCGCTTCCTCAAACGTAACCGTCACACGAGCGCCCACGTCCTCGCCGCGGGTCGGTGCGTTTCTTCTTTGTGCCGACGAGCCACCAAAGCCGCCGCCAAAAAAGCTGCCGAAGATATCGCCCAGATCGCCGAAATCACCAAAGCCACTGAAGCCGCCAAAGCCGCCACCACCGCCTGCGGCGGGATCAAAAGCAGCATGACCGAACTGGTCGTACTGTCTTCTCTTCTCCGCATCACTTAAAATTGCATATGCTTCGGAAGCTTCTTTAAACTTTGCCTCCGCTTCCTTGTCTCCCGGGTTCATATCCGGATGATACTTCTTTGCCGTCTGGCGGTACGCCTTCTTTATCTCATCGTCCGTGGCGGTCTTGGACACGCCAAGGACTTCATAGTAGTCCCGCTTACTGTCAGCCATCTTAAACTCCTCCGTTTCACACCGTTTCCGTAAAAAGGTGCATCTTCCTTAAAACACTTTTATGGCACAGGGGAATCATTCCCCTGCACCATAGTCATTCTAAC
>JAZORA010000109.1:0-5794 GCA_045656365.1 Eubacteriales bacterium
GCTACGGCTCTGACAGTGTTCCCGAAGGTGTTGCAATCATGAAGCTTGAAAACGTTGGCGTTTCCATCACCGGTAACTCCACCAACCCCACCAGATTCCAGCACCCCGTTGCAGGCACCTACAAGAAGTGGGCTACCGAGAACGGCGTGAAGTACTTCTCTGTTGCTTCGGGCGGCGGTACGGGTCGTACCCTGCACCCCGACAACATGGCAGCAGGCCCCGCTTCCTACGGCATGACCGATACGTTGGGTAGAATGCACGGCGACGCACAGTTCGCAGGCTCTTCCTCCGTTCCCGCTCACGTAGAGATGATGGGTCTCATCGGCGCAGGTAACAACCCCATGGTTGGTATGACGGTCGCCGTTGCTGTTGCGATTGAGGAAGCTTCCAAGTAAGAGGACGCGTGTTACTTTTCTTTTAAAAAAGAAAAGTAACCAAAAGAAAACAATACAATAAAAAATCGGACACATCATTTTGGAGAAATCCAGAGTGATGTGTCCGTTTTCTTTTTGATTTATAAAAACTATTTATTGATTTTCCAAATTTTCTTATGGATTTGTCCTTTCCCGCCCGATTGGGCTTTGTTATAATGAAATTAGAAAACCCGAATGGATACGAAGGAGAATTATGACGATGAAAAATATTCATCTTCTTGGTAAAAAGGTCCTTGCCGACAAATCAAAGCTTCTCGTCAAATACGACCCCGAGCCCGATTTTCTGGACTTCTGGCTCCCGAAGAGCGGTACGTGGGAATACGAGGACGGCGCGCTGATCGGCACCGAGACGGGAAACAAGGGAGGAATCCTTCTCTGGAAGGATTATTTCAAGGAAAACGTCATGCTTTCCTTCACCGTCTCCACGGTTCTCCCCGCTACCCGCGACCTGAACGCGGTCTTTTGCGCCAACTGGGACGAAAAAACCGACTATCTCGGTGACTCCTACGTTTGCGGTCTGAACGGCTGGTACGAGCACAAGAGCGGTCTGGAGCGGAACATCGGCTACGGCTCGAATCTTTATTCCACCACTTCCCTTTACCACTACGTGCCGGGCACGGAGGTCCGCATGACCTGCGGCGCCATCGACGGACACAGCTTTATGGTGGTGGACGACGTGCTGATCTCCGAAATGATCGACCCGCAGCCCATCAAGGGCGGTCACGTGGGCTTCTCGGCTTACTGCACGAAGCTCCGCATCCGCGACATTGAGATCCATGAAATTGCGTGGGAAGAGTTCATTCAAACCTACGAGCCCGAGTTTTAAAAAATATCATATAGAAAAGGAGACACCGTTTGGTGTCGCCTTCGTTGTTTCATGTTGCAAACTCGGTGTCAACCCTCCTCACCAATTCCAATAGGGGTTGACATAGTTTTCCTCCGAAAAATCTTTTTTATGCTTCAACTCCGCAATCGGGAGAAGAATTCGTTTGTTTTTTCGTCCGATTCAGTACGAGTGTGCGAAGCTCCTTCGGCACCCAATGACCCGTTGCGTAAACAATGAGACAGAAGATCGCCTCTGCAATCCAGCTGACCGCCTGGGAAAGGAAGAAGCCGACCTCCCCGAGCACAGGAGTCAGTGTATAGCACAGGATCACCGCCACCACCGTATGGACCGTCGAGCCGATGATCAAATACTTGTTGGACTTGATGCCGCGGAACACCGAATGGAAAACGCCGCTGATCAGGTTAAACAGCGAGAACGGGAAAAAGAAGCGAACGTACAGATGGATGATCTCATAGACCTTCGGCTCACTTCCCTCCTTTAAAAACAAAGAAGCGATCTCATCGGGGAAGCAATAGATTAAAATCATCACGGGAATGGTCAAGGAGAACGCGATCACCAGCGCCACTCCCACCGATTTTTTGATCAAATGATATTTTTTCGCTCCGACACACTGGGCAATATAGTTCGCCGAGGTTTTTGCTGCCGCGCTGTAAAAAATCATATTCCAGCTAAATAAATGTCCCGTAATGGAGGTTGCGGCAACAAACACCGCCCCCAATCCATTGAGCAGGGGGGCAGCCAAAAAGCCCGCCACGTACATGGAAATCTGCTGAAGAATATTGGGTCCGCCACTGGAAAAGGTGGCTTTGATGTATCTCGGGTGGATGGTCAGATTTTCGCCCGTCAGTCCCATCTCCCGATAATAGGAGCGGAATTTCAAGAAATACGCCACGGCGGGGATCAGAGAAGAAACCACGGTGGAAAGACCGATTCCCAGCACACCCCAGCCAAGCACCGCCACGGTCACCACGTTGCCGATGAGATTGACAACGGCAGAGACAATCGACAGATAGAGCGGAAAGGTGGTCACGCCCACCGCGTTACAAGCAATGTGGTAATAATGACCGATCATAAAGACCACGAGGTTGATGCAAAGGCAGTAATAATAGGTTCTCGCGTCATCATAAAGCGCATCCTCGATATTCAGATAGGCAAAAACAGGACGCCAGAAGATTGCCGCCATCACGGCGATCACCGTCGTTGCCAGAAGAACGAGCAGAACGTTCGTAGTCACCGCGTTCCGAAGCCGACGGTATTCCTTCGCGCCAAAGACGTTTCCTACGTACACGGCAAGTCCGTACGCTTGACCGTAGAATACCGCATTGACGATCGAGAAGGCGGCACCGGGAGCGCCGACCGCCGCCAATCCGTGAGCGCCAAGGTATTGTCCCGCAATGGCGGTATCCACCACGGAAAACATCGAAGAAAGAACCGAGGACAGAATCATCGGTATGGCGAAAATGAAAAAGGATTTATAGATATTTCCCTGTGTCAGATCCTTCATTTTTTCTATTCCCTTCCATCGCCCAAGGGGCGGCGCGTTCAAATCACTTGTATTATAACACACCGGGGGGAAAAGTCAAGAGCTTTCCCAAAAATTTCTGAGCCTCTTTGAAGCATCAATTCAAAAGGATTTCCGTCTTGAAAAATGAAAGGGATTATGGTATAATAGGATCGACAAAACCGACACGAAAGGAGGCGCGCGCATGAGACCGACGCTGGGACTTTATCTTCACATCCCCTTCTGCATACAAAAATGCTTATACTGTGATTTTTGCTCCTTTCCCCGTCCTACGATGGAACGAATGACGGCATATACCAAGGAGCTTTGCCAACGGCTGACGGCATCTGCGCCCCAATGCGCCGATCGCGTGGTGGACACGGTCTACTTTGGGGGCGGAACGCCCTCCCTTCTGCCCATCGCCTGCTTTGAGGAGATCCTTGCCTGTCTCCGTGAGCATTATGCCTTAACCGACGATTGCGAGATCACCTGCGAGTGCAACCCCGCCTCTGCCGACGGTCTCTATCTTACCGCTCTGCGGCGGCTTGGGGTCAATCGCCTGAGCATCGGACTGCAAAGCGCCCACAATCACGAGCTTCGGGCGCTGGGACGTGCCCACTCCGCCGAGGATTTTTGCGCCATTTTCCTTGACGCCAGAGCGGCTGGCTTTGACAATATCAGCGCCGACGTCATGTACGGCATTCCCCACGGAACGACCGAATCCTTTGAGAAAACGCTTGACTTTCTCCTCTCCCTTTCCCCCGAGCATATTTCGGCGTACGGCTTGAAGATCGAGGATGGGACGCCCTTCGACGCCATGAGAGCCCGTCTGCCCCTCCCCGACGAGGACTCCGAGTGGGAAATGTATCGGCTTCTCTCAGACAAGCTCACCGCATCGGGCTACCACAAATATGAGATCAGCAATTTTTCAAAAAAGGGAAAGGAATCCCGCCACAATCTCCGTTATTGGCTGGGGGAGGAATACCTGGGCTTCGGCGTTGCCGCCCACTCGTATTTTGCGGGAGAACGATTTGGAGCGTCGAGAGATCTTGTGTCATTTCTTTCGGGCGAGGATATCACCGAGGAGAGGATTTCCCTCTCGCCCCTTGACGAGAGAAACGAATATCTGATGCTTCGTCTGCGGCTTGCCGAGGGCATTGACGAATCGGCGTTTTTCGCTCGCTTCGGCACCTCTCTCGCCTCACTCTATCCGCCCCTGGAGGATCGCATCCGCGAGGGATTTCTGAAGAGAGAGGGAGGACGGATTGCCTTTACCGATCGGGGATTTTTCGTCAGCAATTCGATCCTTTCGGAAATGCTGGATTGACGTTGCCCGTATCGGTGGCTGAAAATTCCAAAAACCTGTTGACTTTCCGCCCGGAATCGGGTACAATAATAATACAATCCTATTAAAAAAACGGCAGTTTGCCAAAGCGCAAGGAGGCTTTTATGGAAGATAAAAATTTGGAAAAGAATCTTGAAAACGAAGAAGAGGCGGCTTATTTTACCCTGACCGACGAGGAGGGAAACGAGCTGAACTTTGAGGTCATCGGTCAATGCGAGAAGAACGGCGAGCAGTATTTCGCCATGATCCCCGTGGAGGACGAGGACGAGGCAGCAGACGATAACGTTTGCGAGTATATCATTCTGAAGCTGGCGACCGAGGGCGACGAGGAGATCCTCGTGACCGTGGACGACGATGACGAGCTGGACGATATCGCCGACTATTTCGACGATCTCTTCTCTCAGGAAATCGACTACGACAACTGATCTCATTTGCTGAATTTTTAAAAAGCAATAATAAAGCCAAGCCTATACGGAATACTATATTTCAGAGGACACAACGATGTATTACCTGCTTGGTTTGTGATATTCGGGTATAAAAACCCACAAATAGTTAAAGGGAGCCGAAATAGTGTCAACCGCGGTTTGCAGGCCTCCCGCCATCCCTCTCGATTGACTTGTCTCGACAGGGAGCGCGGACGTTGGAAGCAGTAAAACGGGAGATAGGCGCCCGCCTTGCACATGCAGGGTTTCACTATTCTCGGATACACGGCCCGGTGGGATAAAAAAAATAACGGCGGCAACCTTGCGTTGCCGCCGTTATTTTTTCGTTATTTTGCGACCATCAGATACATGATCACAACCAGAATCACGAAAATGAAAGAAAGTGCCGTCGTAATTACGCTCAGGGTCTTATCCTTCTGGCGACCCTTGCCCTTGCCAAAAAAGCTTTCGCCCGCACCCGCGATCGTACCGGACAAGTTCTTGTCCTTACCCGACTGCAGAAGTACGCAGGTAACCAAAACGACTGCCACGACGCAAATCACGATTCCCAATGCAATTTCCATTGCAGAATACCTCCAAATCCCTTGAATTACACACCCTTACGGGTAGAAATTAGTCATAAGCATTCCTATTTTACCACAATCAAAATCAAAAATCAATACTTTTTTTGATTTTTTCTGATTTTTTCCAAAAAACCGCTCTTCTCCCCCAAAGCCCTTGACAAAACGTACGCTTCGACTTATAATGAAAGCAATCTTGAAATCTTGTGAGGAATGCCATGAAGAACGCACCGCTGAATTTAGAAAACCGTCAGGAGAGAGAGACGAGAGTTTACGAATGTCTCGATCGACTGGAGATCGACTATCTTCAGATCGATCACGCCCCCGCCATGACTATGGAGGACTGTGTGGAGGTCGACCGCCTTCTGGGTGTTCCCATGTGCAAAAATCTCTTCCTTTGCAATCGGCAAAAGACCGATTTTTATCTCTTGATGATGCCGGGCGACAAGCCCTTCAAGACCCGGGAACTGTCCGCTCAGATCGGAAGCGCCCGTCTTTCCTTTGCCGATGCCGAGGCGATGCTGGCGCTTTTGGATATTCTGCCCGGATCGGTCAGCGTAATGGGGCTTATGAACGACAAGGAGAACCGTGTCCGTCTGCTCATCGACGAGGATCTCTTGAGCGCAGAGTATGTAGGCTGTCACCCCTGTGTCAACACCTCCAG
>JAZORA010000110.1:0-4237 GCA_045656365.1 Eubacteriales bacterium
ATTTTAGATATGGTATAGTATATAAGCTTTCGACGGAAGTTTAGCTCAGCTGGGAGAGCATCTGCCTTACAAGCAGAGGGTCATAGGTTCGAACCCTATAACTTCCACCAGCAAAAGACAGTGCGGATGGTATATGCGGGAATAGCTCAGTGGTAGAGCGTCACCTTGCCAAGGTGAATGTCGCGGGTTCGAATCTCGTTTCCCGCTCCAAATATCCTCACTGTCTTTTCTTTTTCTATTCAGCAGAAGGAACGGCGCTATAGCCAAGTGGTAAGGCCAAGGTCTGCAAAACCTTTATCCCCCGGTTCAAATCCGGGTGGCGCCTCCAAAAAGAAAAGTCGCGAAAGCGGCTTTTTTTGTACTCTTTACTCTTCACTTTTCTCTTTTCACTTTTCTCTAAATCCCCCGCGTGACTTTTCCAGATAAGAGAGAAGAGAGAAAAGAAAAGGAAGCTTTTCGCCGAAGCGAAAAGCATTGATTTTATTATATTTTAGATTAAAAAATTGTTTTTCACCCCTCCCACCATCCGATCAATTACGGAGTATTGACAAAGCTCCGAAAAGTAAGTATAATATAACCATAGACAAGCAATCTTCAAATTTTCATTGGAGGGAACAAATATGACAAAGAAAATTTTAGCGATTCTTTTGATTTTGCTCTTGAGTGTATTCGTTCTTGCTTCGTGCGGTGCGGAAGAGCCCGACCCCGAGCCTGTACATGAGCATGAGTGGAAGGCGGCGACCTGTACCGCCCCCAAGACCTGTGCTACCTGTAATGAGACCGAGGGGGAAGCCTTAGGACACAACTATGCCGCGGCAACCTGTACGAAGCCCAAAACCTGTGTTGTTTGCAGTCAGACCGAGGGAGAAGCCTTGGCGCACTCCTATACCAACGGAATCTGCACGACCTGTGAAGGCATCGATCCCGTGCTTCAGGGAAAATATGACGCGGCAAACGCCCGGATCAAAGAGGGAAAATACCTCGAGGCTTACGGACTTTTGGAGGAGCTGGGCGACTTTAAGGATGCCGAGGAAATGCTGACGCGCTTCCGCTACGTTCCCACAAGCAGCTTGTATTTGGAAAACGAGGAGGAAACCGCGCGGGAAACGGTCAGCTACAACGCAAACGGTCTGCCGATCCGATTTACGTCCTCAAACAGTGATAACGAGGAATACGTCTATACGTATGACTACGATGAAAATGGAAATTTGACCGAGGCAGTATATACCTTTCCGGACGGATCACGATACTCCTATTCCTGTACCTATGACGAAAAAGGCAATGTGATCAGCGAGAGCAAGCGGCAGGATGACGAAGATGAAACTGTCTATACGTACACCTATAACGATCAGGATCAGCTGATAAAAATTGAATATACAGTTTTTAGCGCTTATTATAGCTGTATCATCGACTATACCTACAATGCAAAGGGAAATCTGACCGAGGAGGTCCAGCGGTACAGCGACGGTACGGAGATAACGACGATCTGTAGTTATAACGGAAAGGATGAACTGATTCAGGTGACCGAGTCGCGGGACGGCGAAGTCACCTACACGACAACGTATATCTATGATGCGAAGGGCAATCTGATTGAGGAGACGGAAGCATCTGATTATTATAATGGAAGCATCAGAACGATTTACTCCTATGACGATCAGGACAACCTGATTTCTGAGCGTTACATCGACCCTTATGACGACGTATATCTCTGGGATTACACCTATAACGCCAAAGGACAGTTGGTTACTATGGTTGTGACGGATTGCGACGGCAGCGAGGATACCTATGAATATACCTACGATGCGAACGGAAATCAGACGAAGGAAAGCATTTTGTATTCGGATGATAGTACAAGTTCCCACGAAGTTACCTACCAGTTCGTTTACATTCCCTTCGAGCTGTCGGAGCAAGTGGAAAGTATTTTGAGCGGAGATGAATGGTGGTAATTTTTCCGCGAAGGAATGATCTGATATCCCCCAAGGACTTGCGTCCTTGGGGGACTTTCTTTTGAAAAATTTTTTCGGAATTTTTCGTTTTATGTTGAAAACAAAATGTAATTGTGATACAATGATTGCACTAAACGGAAAGCTGGTAAGATACATATGACAACGTTTTTGGCGACGCTTACGCCGATGATCACCCTCTTTTTGTGTATGGTGATCGGCTTTGTGACAAGCAAAGCGAAGATTCTTCCCGAGAGTGCGGGAAAAACCTTGGCAAAGCTGGAGAATTGGGTCTTCTGTCCCGCGCTGAGCTTTATGACCATGGTGCGGTTTTGCACGGTGGATCTTCTGACAACCCATGCCACCAATATCGTAATGGCAACCATTCTGGTGGTGCTCTCCATGGCGATCGCGATCCCTCTGGCAAAGCTTTTTGTGAAGAAAAAGGGATCGGAGCGTGGTGTTTATAGCTATGCCTTGGCATTCGCCAATTTCGGCTACGTGGGCGATCCTCTGATGCTGGCGCTCTTCGGTGAGGCGGGTCTTGCCTACTATAAGCTTTTCACGCTGCCGCACTCTATCGTGGTTTATACATGGGGAATCAGCGTACTGACACCGGGGGAGGAAAATCAAGGCTCTGCCATCAAGCGGCTCTTGAATGCACCCACGGTTGCGCTTCTCGCCGGTATCGTGGTAGGACTTTCGGGGCTTGGCAACCACATGCCCAACTTCCTGACCTCGACGCTCGATTCTCTCAAGGCTTGTATGGGTCCCGTTGCCATGCTTCTGGCGGGAATTACGATCGCGCGGTACGATCTTTTCGGGATGCTTAAAAAGAAGAAGGTCTATCTTGCCACCGCCCTGCGCCTTGTGGTGATTCCCGCGGTGCTGATCGCGATCCTTTTCGGTGTCAAGACGCTTGCTACCTCGACCCTTGGCGTTACCATCAGCAACGACGTGTTGTTCCTTGCCTTCTTTGCCACGGCTGCCCCCATTGGACTCAATACGATCGTCTTTCCCGAGGCGTACAACGGCAACCCCGAGACCGGCGCAAGCATGGCGATGATCTCCCATACGCTATGTGTCGTCTCGATTCCCCTCCTGTATGCCCTGATGGTCGCCATTTTCGGCACACCGTTTGGCGCGTGATGTAAAAGGAAACGATGATGTACTCCAAAAAAGATATAAAAAAACAACTGAAGAAAATGGGCGCGCCGAGAGATTCGGTGGTGCTGATGCATACCTCTCTGCGATCGATCGGCGACGTGGAGGGAGGAGCCTGTGGGCTTCTGGATACCCTGATTGATTATTTTTGCGCCAAGGGCGGACTGCTTTGCGTTCCCACCCACACGTGGGATAATTTGGGGAACCCCGACGTCTATACCTTGGATATGACGCTTACGGAAAGCAATCTGGGAGCGTTTTCGGTGGCGGCGGCGGCAAAGGATCCCAGAGGAGTCCGATCCGAGAATCCCACCCATTCCATGGTGGTCTTTGGGGAACGCGCGAAAGCCGAGTCGTTCATTCGCGGAGAAGAAATGGTTCTGACGCCAACCGCCCCCGATAGCTGCTACGGAAAGCTTTTCCGTATGGGCGGCTACGTGCTTCTGGTGGGAGTTTCTCATAACAAAAACACCTATCTCCATTGCGTGGACGAGATGCTCGAGCGTCCCAACCGCATGAGCGGGGAGGAGATGCGCGTGACCGTTCGCCGAGCCACGGGCGAGGTCATTGAGCGCCCTTTCTATCTTTACGAGACCGACTACACCGAGGATATTTCCTGGCGCTTCCATCAATACGAGACGGCATTTCGCTATCACGGTGCGATTCGAGACGGTTTTCTCGGCAACGCTCCCACCCAGCTTTGCAGTGCCGTAAAAATGAAGGAGACGGTGGAGCGGATCGTCAAGCAAAGCGGCGGCGTCGATCCCTTGGCAGAGGAAGAGCCGATTCCGCCAAAATGGTATTGCTGACGGCTTTATAAGAAATTTTAAGATTAAGCCCTCGTTTTTTAAAAAAACATCATAAATTTGCTTAATCCCCCCAATTTACCTTGACAAAATTGGGGGTTTTTGCTATTCTAAACTCAGTAATTATTGCAATTTTAAAAAACATTGGAGGATTTTGATCATGAGGTACGAACAGTATAGCTTACTGGAGGACGCCAAGCGCGTGTACAACTACATCGATGGCATGACCGATCGAAAGTATAACTATTTGCCCTTCTGGCTCGTTGAGCCCCACAAAAAGCGCGCCGAGGCACAGCACTGCCGCGTGGACGACGCGGAGCTGGT
>JAZORA010000111.1:0-7647 GCA_045656365.1 Eubacteriales bacterium
CGACCGACTTGAGGGTTACCGAACCGCTGGCATCCATAACCAAGCTGATTCCGCCGTTCAGTACCGCACGGATCTGAGACAGCTGAGTATCAGTATACTTGGAGGTATCGATCAGGGAAACGAATTCGCCGCCATTCTTGGACATATACATCTCTACGCCCTTTTCATAGGTAGCGATGACCTTCAGCTTATATACGGTACCGTCGTTAGACAGTCTGCCATTAACAGCCGCGTCCGTGGCATGGACACTGGCAGGAGAACTGGGAACCCACCCTTTATTTATACTTCTCATACCAGCTCTCGGCCAGTCTGTAGCAGAAGCGTGGGCAATCACCAAACCGTGCCAACTATCAATGGGAGTCGTCAGTGTCTGCGTTCCCGCAACACCGAATTTCGTTCCCATGTTGTTGGCGGTAAATTCGACGATCACTTCCGCGCCGTGAGAAACGTCCACCGTAGGAGCAAGGCTGATCTGCGCCTGACCGCTGGTGGCAGTCCAGGTCAAGCCGGCTTCACTCAACGTAGCGTCCACCGTACCCTTGGTATCAGCCCGACCGGCACCAAACAGGGAGTTGATCAATGCCGTGCCCGTCAAGTCAGAGGTCTTACCCGTCAGGGATACGTTTGCCACCTCAACCTTGTTGGCAGAAACGGTGTGAACGCCCTGACTCAGGTCGTTGACACGGAGAGAGTGTACGAGAAGCGTACTCGTATCCTGCTGCGTCATTCCAACGCCCTCGGTCAACAACGTAGCTACGTTCGAATTAAAAGTATTCTTAGCGTAGCCCAAACTGCTGGTATTGCTTGCACACATATCTGCCACGATTCGCTCAGCGCCATACGCGCACGCCGAACTATCCCACAGAGCAATGTACAAAGAGACACCGTGCTCTGTAGACATAACCACTCTGGCTCTCAGCTTGGTTGCGCCGGCACCCGAGTATCCGGTGTACGAACTGTTATCCATAACATAACCGTTTGCGCGATAGCCGGCACGCGCATTGCCAACACTGGTGAAGGCGCCGCCTATCTGATACTCCCCGGCTGTCTTAGTATTATTCATCCAATGGGTCGATCCTTTGACGTTGAGCGAGACGTATTTTGCACTCAAAAGAGTAAACTCGCCGATCATCTCGACGCCCTTGCTCGTGTCAATGGTATCGTGCAGGGTGATCGCGCCACCCGTGGAGCCTACAGTCCACTTAAAGCCGCCGTTGTAAATCGACGCGGTGGTGCCGTCTCCCCACAGCGCGAGATTGTCCTCGCCGAAAATAGCGCTTGCCAATTCCTTGTCGGTCAGAGACGTATCAAAGAACGCACCACCGTTGGAGGAGTCACCGTCAAAGTCCTCGTAGTACACCGTACGGGAAGGAGCATTGATCGTCAAAGAGTGAACAAGAACTTGGTTCTTATCCTGACACTGCAGAGAAATACCCTTCGCCATCAAAGTTGCAATATTCGAATCCCAGTAAGAGGACGCCGTAGCATTGTTTCTATTGTTTGCAACCAACGTTTCGGCTCCGTATTTCTCGGTCGAAGCATCCCAAATAGAAATATACAGCTGAACGCCGCCAACCTCCGATACAACCGCTCTTGCTCTGATTTTTTCTTGGTTCGTAAGAGCAGTTTGGCTTGTAGAGTGGATACGCCAAGTGGAAGAATCTCTAAAGCCTGCGCGGTGTCCGCCGTTCGTATAAACGCCAGCGCCAAAAACAAGGGCACCGGTGTTACCCCAATACCGAGCCGCGCCGCCGAAACCGAAGTTTCGGTCGTTCGTCGCTCCGTTTGCCGCGCCAAGAACGGTAAATTCACCGATCATCTCGACACCGGTAGAAAGGTTTATAGCGTAATCCAACGCAATAACGCCCGCTGCCTTTGTTCCGGCAGACCATCTAAAGCCGCCGCCCGACATGGAGGCAGTTGCATCAGAGCCCCATGAAACAAGGCTGCCGTCTCCAAAAATAGCCTCTGCCAAAGCACTGTCGGTCAGTGCCGTATCAAATTTTGCGCCACCGTTGGAGGAATCACCGTCAAAGTCCTCATAATACACGGTTTGCCATGTATCATCAGGTACCGGAGCGGTTGCTACATCCTCAGCGGAAGCAGTCGGTACCAACATTGCGAAGGTGGCAGCCACCATCACAAGGGTCAGTACCAAAGATAAAACCTTTTTCATACTGTTTCTCCCTTTCATTCCCTGCATTTTTGCAGGGTTCCTTTCTAAATAAATTTGAATTATTCGTGCGTTCCACACGTCGGGATATGGGTATAACTATAGGTATCGCTTAGAAATGTATAATACACTACAATCATTTTACCACATTAAAAATATAAGTCAATATTTTTTGAAAAACTTTTTGAAAATTATCACTTTTCATGAATCGCCCCCCTCTTTTTTGTAGATTTTGCTTGTACTAACCATATTTTTACATCATTACAATTTGTTTCCTTTCCATGTTTTTACAGTCAAAAAATGAGGAATTTGGGGGTATTTTGGGGGTATCCGCGGACGGTGTCGCAGGGTGGCACGCGATAGCGTGACGGAAGGAGCGTGCGCGAGGATTGATTTTTGATGACGCTTCGTTTTCTCGCAGGCTCCTCCACCCGTCTCCGACGGGAGCCCCCTCTCGGAGGGGGCCTTTTGCAAACACATTTTCTCATTCCTTTGTTTACTTTCCGCTAATCGTATGTTATAATAGTTTTATTAAAAGGTGGGGGAAGCAAACATGTCACTTAATTACAATGAAAAGAACATTCCACTTGCCAAAAATCTGCGCAAAAGCGCAACACCACAAGAAAATCATTTGTGGTACGACTTTTTGTCCAAATATAGAGTGAGATTTCAACGCCAAAAGGCTATCGACAATTTCATTGCGGATTTTTATTGTCATAAGGCAAAGCTGATTATTGAAATTGACGGTTCACAGCATTACACCGAGCAAGGAAAACAAAAAGACGAATTTCGAACAGAAATTCTTGAAGGCTATAATTTAAAAGTTATTCGTTTTACAAATATGCAAATCAACACAAATTTTCGCGGTGTATGTGAATACATCGATGGCGTCGTAAAAGCCTCCCTCCGAGAGGGAGGTGGCACGCGATAGCGTGACGGAAGGAGCGTGCGCGAGGATTGATTTTTGATGACGCTTCGTTTTCTCGCAGGCTCCTCCACCCGTCTCCGACGGGAGCCCCCTCTCGGAGGGGGCCTTTCTTTTCGAGTTTTTAAAAACCTTGCAAAAAAACATCAGACGATTTACCACGGGGCGTCGAGGACGCCGACCCCTACCAAAAAGGGGAGTGAAGCGTTTAAAATCTTTACAAATCCGTAAAGGCGAACTGTGTTCGCCCCTAAAGCAACGGTTTGTTTGTCAACCGGACGGGCGAACGCAGTTCGCCCCTACGGGTTTGTGTGGAGCCATAATGTTCGTACAAATAAATGTGTCATCATACTCCGCTACGCTTCGTAGCGGAGTATGATGACACATTTAAATAGTTTTTTTGCGAATAATGTGGTTACACCAAATATTTTTTAGTTGGAAGTTTCTTTGCCTACTTTCTTTTCAAAGAAAGTAGGACCCCCAAAAAAGAAGGGAGGCAAATGCCTCCCCGCCGATCTCAGAGGGTTCTAAGCCACGCTTCGATCTTAGGAAATATATATTCCTGATAGCACAAGTCGTTGGGTACGAAAAGGGTATAGCTCTCTTCCTCCTGGTGGGAAACGTCCTTCTCCACCGTATAGAGCTCCTTCAGTGACGCAAGCTCGCCGTCAAAGAAGGTAAAGGCGGGCACGGTCACGTTCAGATCAAGATAGGGCACGCCCCACTTTTCGCAGCAGCGCTTTGCCGCCCAATAGTAGCTCGTACCGTCGTCCGCTTCGTCCGAACGAAAGCCGTTTCGCATTTTCGGGGAGATCACGTAGCCGATCTTCTTTCCCGGATAGCGGGTGATCAGCTGCTTCAGGGCGGATTCCATACCGCCGTAGAAGGTCCAAGCCTTCAATTCGCTATCGAAGCCCTCGCTCAGTTCTCCCATGGGAACGCCCAGCATGGCGTCGTTCATTCCTCCCCCGATGATGGCGTAGTCCGCGCCCTCGTTCATGCGGAAGATATCCTCAGAAACCCGATCTCTCGGGCAAAGATTTTCATCGTTATAAAACGTACTGCCCGCGATCGTCGTTCCTCTTGTTGAAATGTTTTGGCAGGTCATTCCGGTATGCGCCGCAAGCTGCGCGCTAAACTGACCGCTCAGCCCCGTTCCGCTCAAAAGCTCGTCTCCGAAAATGGTAATGCTCTTCCCCTTGAGGGGGTTGGACGCCGTCTCATAGCGCGTGTCAAACTTGTCGTCGAACGTTTCGTCAAGCTGCTCGTCGAATTTCTCCAGCCTTGTCGACCGCAGAACGCGGGAGAAGGGCGCGTATTCCTCGGGGTATTGATCCTCCCGACAGAACATAAGCTTGTCATAGACCAACGTGGTGAAATTGAAGGAAACGTAGCCTGTAAACTCCGCCAGGAAGGTGGCGGTTGCGTCCTCGACCGTTTGATTTTCCACCAGGAGAATGGGATTTCCCTTGGCATCCACCTTGACCACCCTCGCCTTTGAGGACATGCCGTAGGTCAGCGAGTATCGGTAACGGACTCCCGTATATACCTTGATGGGGTGGCTTCGTCTGTAGCGTTCCCCCTCGGTAATGATCAGCGCTCCGTTTTCGTCCAGATCCCAATGGCCGCCCACGATCATGGGATCATTGATGTTGAAAAGATTGGGGCCCTCGGTGGTGTAATAATCCGATCCGTCGTAGGTGTGCCCCTCAAGGATCTCTCCCATCTCCTCCGCCGCGTTTTTTGCCGCCTCGGACACCGCCGCTTCGGCGCGGTCCGCCGCCTCCTCGGCTCTGGTGGCTTCCGCCGTGGTGAACGCCAGCCACTCCTCCTCCGTACCCTCAAAGCCGTGCAGGACGGCAAGCTCGTAGGCGCTCTTTCCGTATATTGCTTCGGGGCTGACAATTTTGCCCCTTAAAGTATTGCTCATTGAAAACTCCTTTCATTATTATATATAGTATTTGGGCACTTGCTTTTACGCGCCCTCAGGAAACAGCCGAAGGATCTTCGGCCCGTTTTCGTCATAGCCGACGATGGTCTGGGGATTCGTGTCGGGATTCAGCTCGATTTCGTACCAATAATCCTGCGGCTTCGAGATCAGCTCGCCGATCCGCGTCTCCTCCCCGTCAAGATAGATCTGCGCCTCGGTTGCCGCGCGCGTAATGAGAAAATCCTTTTTGAGGACGACCTTCTCGCAATGCTTTCGCTCGAATACCTTTATTCGAAGGGTCTCCCCAATCTGAAATTCGTAGGGCACGCCGTCGTCCTCCGCCGTAACCGTCAGGCACACCACATCCCCCCGTGTGATGCCAAGCGACAGATCTTCGTTGATGATAAACATAGATTCACCTCCAATTTTTAAAAAGTAACTTTACAAGTTACCGACAATCCAAAAAAATTTGCCAACACCCCTCGCTCCTTGTGGTGTAAACAGGTTTGGTGGTAGCTTATTAAGTTTCTTGTAGTATATCACATTATTTGTAACTTGTCAAGTTATTTTTTCAAGATTTTTGAAAAATATTGACAACTGACAAGTTATATTGTATACTATAAAAAAAGGAGGTGGCGATATGACCATCGGACAGAGGATCAAGCGCGAGCGAATTCGAGGGGATTTCTCTCAGGAGGACGTGGCGAGAGAGATCGGCTCGACCAAGCAAGCGATTTATAAGTACGAAAACGAGATCGTGACCAACATTCCCTTTGACAAGGTGGAAAAAATGGCGCGGCTCTTCGGGGTATCCCCCTCGTATCTGCTCGGTTGGCAGGAGGATTCCTCCCTGCCCCAAGGGATTCTTCCCCTGACGGTGAAGCGGCTCCCCATGCTGGGCAACGTTGCCTGCGGCGAGCCAATCTACGCGGAGGAAAGCTACGGCGCCACCGTTTCGGCGGATGGCGACCTTGACGCGGACTTTTGCTTGCGCGCCACGGGGGATTCCATGATCAACGCGCGGATCTTTGACGGAGACATTCTCTTCGTCAAGCGGCAGGAGATTGTGGAGGACGGTGAGATCGCCGTGGTACTCATTGAGGACGAGGCGACCGTCAAGCGAGTCTATTACGATCGGGAGCTGGGAGTCTTGACCCTTCTCCCCGAGAATCCAACCTACAAGCCCATGCGCTACGCGGGCGAGGAGCTGAACCGGGTTCGGATCCTCGGCAAAGTCGTGGCGGGACAGTATCGGGTATAAAAGAAAGAGCACCCACGGGAGTGGGTGCTCTTTCTTTTATTAACGTGCTACAAACACTTATTTGGTCCCCCTTCGGCACGCCACAATTACATTCTTATTTATTCGGCACTTTAACAGCAATAAAGAGAAAAACCAATTCAGCAATTAAGGATATTGTAATCACCGCGCCAACAACAGAGAAAAAACTGACACCATAGAGTAACGGACACAATGACAATGCTATGCCAATGCAAAGCAAGCCCTTTGTGACCGCTATCATACGACGCTTGTCTGTAAACAAATAAACCAACAGTAGTACGAGGATTGCACAAGTAGTTATTGCAGTAAGGAACGGTGCGAAATTTGCGTACCCAAAGGGTGTCAAATCAAAATAGGAGAATGTTTTCCTCCAAGGCTCTCCCTCGGGATTTGCAAAATTGCATACTGCCCCATAGGGTAATATTTCCAAAGCCAATGTAATACTTGGAAGAATTAAATATAACAATCTCTTTTTCATAGGAACAACCTCTTTTGCCAAATTCAAGTTTATCCATCAATTACATTATATCATAAAATTCCAAAATGTAAATAGGACAGCGGGGTTCTTTACAAATCGAACCGCCCTTTTTGTAGGGACAGGCATCCTCGACTGTCCGCCTATAAAACACAAAAAGCTCTGCATAAGCAGAGCTTTTTGTATACTACGATCGCGAAAAATAATAGGGTTTTCCAATATGACTTTATAAACTGTTTCATAAATACCTCTTTGCATTTGAATTTACTTCTTCAATACCTTTTTGCACCAAGTGCGTTTATTGCATTTTGGACACTTCAAGTACCGAGTCGTTCCTCTATGCATCGCCCACAGTGCTTCTGAATAGGTAGGCACAATTTCGTGACCGCAATTTTTGCACTTGTAAGCACCCACACTGACCTCAAGCTTTAATGCATAGAAGCACGGTATTAAAAACACAACACAAACGCCGAGAATGGTGACAAGCTGCCACACTCCTTCGGGCATCAAGAATGCGGCAATAAAGATACCTGCAATTAGTCCTGTTATACTTACGATCATAATTGCCCACATAGAAGACCAAATCGTTTTGTTCTTATTCTCTAATTCTTTTGCCATTTCAAGTAAAAGCTGTTCGTTTTTTTGATTGTTGTTTTCCATACTGATTTTCTCCCCATTTAATAATTCGTTTACTGTAATGCCAAGGATTTCGCACAAATCAAGCATAAGAGAGGCGCCAGGCAACCCTTTTCCACGCTCCCATTTCGAAACAGCTCTATCGGTAATTCCGAGTTTTTCAGCAAGAGCCGCTTGTGTTAAATTGTTCTTTCTTCTTTGTGATAAAATAAATTCGCCAATCTTGATT
>JAZORA010000112.1:0-6667 GCA_045656365.1 Eubacteriales bacterium
ATTTTATTTTTGGAGGAAACAAAAAATGGCAGTTAAAATGAGACTCAGAAGAATGGGCGCTAAGAAGGCTCCTACTTACCGTGTTATTATCGCTGATAGCCGCTCTCCCAGAGACGGTCGCTTCATCGAGGAGATCGGACACTTCAACCCCCGCTCCGGCGGGCTGAAGATCGACGCTGAAAAGGCAAAGAAGTGGCTCGCTAACGGCGCACAGCCCACCGACACCGTAAAGGCTCTTCTGAAGAAGTCCAATATCGTTGACTGATTCAAACGGTGAACGCTTATGACCGATTTAAAGGAAACCCTGTGCGGTATTGCCAAAGCAATCGTTGACAGTCCCGACGAGGTTACCGTTCTGGAAAGCACGAACGGCAACAAAGTTGATCTCGTGCTGAACGTAGCCGAGGATGACATGGGCATGGTCATTGGTAAACACGGAAAAATTGCAAAAGCAATCCGTACCGTAATGAGAGCAGCAGCGTCCGTTGACGGCAAAGACGTTACCGTTGAGATTCGCTAAGCTGTAAAGCAAAAAAATAACGGGAATCGATGAAGCGCACCGATCCGCGCGCCAAACTATTCCCGTTGTTTTTTATACATCGAACAGACAGAAAGGAAATTTTCGTGAAAAGCGTCCCTGCTTCGTACTCAGCCACCCCGCTTGACGATCGGCTTCTTGCCGTTCGCACCGAGCTTTTGCGCGGTGGTGAGAGCCTTTTATCAAAAATCAATCAATATCTATCGTCACTCCCCAAGCATGACACTTCGTTTTTTTCACAAAGCATAAAAAGAAAGGATGCGGGAACCGGCTATTACCCCTTTGCCGCATCTCTGACGCGCTCCTTGTCCGAGTTGGAGCAAACCGTTCTGTCTCTTTGCAATTTGTTGGAAGAATGCGAGACTGCCATGGCGATCGAAACACTGTCCAAGGGAGGACAACTCCTTGAGTGCTACTTGGCGTATAAAAGAGAAATCAACGCGGCGCTTGGGGAATATGATTCTCTGCTTCGACGCCATGACGAGCTTCTGTCCCTTGCGGAGCTTCAATCCATCGCATTGCGACTTCGCTATCAGACCGAAGAATTTTTGGCAACCATTACTATATAACTCCCACTCTTCTTGGCACAAACTAAATCATGAATCCCCTTGAAGAGGAACACCAACTTACTCTCCGCAACTATACTGTAAATAGACAAAAAGGAGGTTATCCTATGATGCATCTTGAATTAACAACGCTTTTGGAAACAAAACAATATTCTGCGTTTATGCGCGAAATTGACGAGATGAACGCTGTAGACTTGGCGGATTTTCTGGCTTCTCTCCCCTCAGAGCATCTCCCTAAGGTCTTTCGAATGCTGAAAAAGGACACTGCCGCCGAGGTTTTTGCAGAGCTGGAATCCGACCTTCAAGAGGCGCTCATTCAAGTCATGAGCGACAAGGAAATCTCCAAGGTCATGGACGAATTATTTATCGACGACGCGGTAGACATGCTGGAGGAGCTGCCTGCCAGCATGGTTCAACGGATTCTCAAGAATACCTCAAGTGAGTTACGCGGAGAGATCAATCGATTCCTCCGTTACCCTGAGGACAGTGTTGGAAGCATCATGACCTCCGAGGTGGTCAGTATCCGTTCCGACATGAGTGTCGAGGAAGCGGTCGCCTACATTCGCCGAACGGGTATTGATAAAGAAACCGTTTACGTGATTTACGTCACCAATTCTTCAAAAATCCTTTTGGGAACGGTCGAGCTGAAGGATCTTCTGTTCTCTTCCCCAGAGGATCGGATCTCAGAGATTATGGACACCTCCATTCTGTCGGCACTGACCACCGATGACCGAGAGGAAGCCGTCTCGCTCATCTCCAAATACGACCTTCTGGCGCTTCCCGTAGTTGATAGCGAAAACCGACTTGTTGGTATCGTAACGGTCGACGACGCCGTGGACGTCATTCACGAGGAAGCAACCGAGGATATTGAGAAGATGGCGGCAATCACGCCAACCGATAAGCCCTATCTCAAAACGGGCGTATTCGCCACTTGGCTGACCCGAATCCCTTGGCTTTTGCTCCTGATGATCTCCGCCACCTTTACGGGCACCATTATTACGCACTACGAATCGGCTCTGGGGCAAATGGTGATCTTAACCGCCTTCATTCCTCTTCTGATGGACACAGGCGGTAACGCGGGCGGTCAGGCATCGGTCACCATCATTCGCGGACTTTCTCTCGGCGAGCTTCGTATGGGCAATATTTTGAGTATTCTTTGGAAGGAATTTCGGGTGTCGCTTTTGTGCGGCATTACCCTTTCCGCGGTGGTCTTTGGAAAGGCAATGCTCTTTGATCAAACGTCCCCGCTTACCGCGGCGGTCATTGCTCTCACCATTCTTGCCACCGTGATTCTGGCAAAGCTTGTTGGCTGTTCCTTGCCCATTCTTGCCAAGCGCTTGGGCTTTGACCCCGCCGTGATGGCGAGTCCTTTTATCACCACCATCGTGGACGCCCTGGCACTTCTCATTTATTTCGGCTTTGCTACTCTGCTTCTGGGACTATGACCCTTTTCCCTTTGACCGAGCATCTCGTAAAGATGCTCGGTCTCTTTTGTCATACGCTCGGCGTTCAGCTCGATCAAAAAACGGCGGTATGCCCCTTGAGACAGACGACGATATAAGGCAGGATCTTCAGCCATTCTCTTAATTTTCTCCGCCAAAAGATCGTCACACCCCACAGGATAAAGCAAGCCGTTTTCTCCGTCACGGATCATATAGGGATTCCCCCCGTAGTCACTTGCCACCGCGGGAATTCCAAGACTCATTCCCTCCGACAAGGCAAGGCACGCTGTTTCGGTTCCCGTGGAGCAGTTTACGTTCAGATCCATGGCGTGATAATAAATCGACACATCCTCCGCAAAGCCCACAAACAATACGTGATCGGAAATCCCAAGCCGATGTGCAAGCGCTTCCAGCTCGGTTCGTCGGCTTCCGTCTCCCACGATTAAAAATCGGTATTTCGAAGACGTCTTCAACAATCGCGACGCGCTTCGCAAAAGATCCTCATGTCCCTTGCACGTCTCCAGTCGCGCGCAGATCCCCACCACAAAGGAATCGAGAGGAATCCCCAACTGTCGGCGAATCTCTGACCGCTCTTCTTCCCCCTTCGGTGGAAATCCCGCCACACCGTTGACGATCACGTGGATTTTACGTGGACTCACTCCCATGTCCGTCAGGTTTTCCTTCGCCGCGTGGGCAACGGCGATCACCCCATCCGCCAAGCCATTTTGCACATTGCCGATCAACCATTTCCCGGGGAATTTTTTCTGCCAGATTGGCACGGGATAGGCACAATGCCGCGTGTAAACGACCTGCGGAACGCCGCAAAGTCTTGCGGCAAGGCGGGCGGAAAGCGCACCGTGGCAATTGACAAGATCGGGCTGAAATTTTCGAAATATCCGAACGTATTCCCTGATCGCCCAAAAATCGGCAGAGCAATCCGCACCGCGTGAAATCTCCAAGACCTTTATGCCGATCCGCTCAAGTCTCGGCTTGAGAGCACTCTCCTTTGGCAAAATCACCCACGTTTTGAAGCGTCTGCGATCCATTCGCGCAAGGCGTGTCACAAGTAAAATTCCCGCACCTCCAATATTGGCATCGGTAAGCACCTCCATTACTTTCATGTTTTCCTCCGTTTTGACGTGATTCTTCCCTATTATTTTCCCCCTCACCACGCAAAAAAATACCCGAGGAGATCAGGCGATCTCCTCGGGTATTTTTTATGATATCATGCAAGCCGTATACTTGCTTTATTTCTTTTTCAGCTTTCCGACCACGCGTCCGCAGCAAACCGTCTCGGCATACTCCTTGAGCATAATGTTGCCGTATTCGGGGTTCAGAGAGATCAAGCAATCGCCGCCGTATTTCTTGAAATAGCCGTTGCCGTCCAAGATAAATACGCCAAGCTCACCGACCTCCACCGAATCGGTATCCTGCACCAGCAGAACGTCGCCATCGTGATATCTCGGCTCCATACTGTTTCCGCTGATCCGAAGGGCAAAGTCTGCCATGGCAGTCTTCTCACTATCGGGAATGGTGATCTCGTCGGCAGTCGTATCATCCAGATACACGCCCGGACCTGCCGAAACGGGCAGATCGTAAAGAAGAACCGTTCTCTTGCCCAAGCGAGCGCCACCGGACTCTCCGAAATTGGGCGTGAGAATCTTCGCTCCTCGCTCTTCGGTGGATTTTACGGAAGGCTTGGTAACGGATTTTCGCGCGACCAGCTCAACACCCTCGGTTGCCTTCGTACGCTCCCATTCCTTCTGTGCCACCGTATAGGTCAGATCCCGTCCAAAATCATCCATGGCACGCAGACGCTCAATATGGGAGATCTCCTCCGCGCTCAAGGTGTAATTGTTGGTATTTACCGGTGTTCCCGTCACGATATAATCCAGAGAGCAGCCCAGCGCCTCGGCAATCGAAACGATATTACAAAGCTTCGGCGAGTCACTGATTCCCGCCAGAATTTTGCTGAGTGTTCCAAGGGGGATTCCCGTCAACTCAGACAGACGGTCGTTTGTAATCTTCTTTTCACTTTTCAGTTGCTTAATCCGTTGAATATAGTCCACCGCAAAAACCTCCGTCACTTCCGTTTACGGAAATATTATACCATAGTTCTTTTGCTTTGTAAAGAGGTTTTTGAAAATATTTTTCCAAAATTGATTTTTTATTTTAGTTCCTTGATCAGTGGAACCAACGCCTCGGCAACCGCCTCTGCCGACCGTTTTGCCTCCGCAAGACTGTTTCCGCTTCCTCCTACCTCAAGCAGTAAGGAATAGGGCGCCAGCTCTTGATTATAGGTGGAGGATTTGAGATAGGGCGGGCGGCAAAGATTTTCGTATTGCTCGTTCAGACTCTGCCGAAGCTTGAGCGCAAGTGCCAGATTTCCTTCCCAATTTGGATTTTCTTCCCCGTTCCAATTACTCCCCACCACGCACATGACCTGTGCGGCAGGCTTACCGTCTACCAACGTAACGGGGCGAACCAGCTCCCCCGTTGATTTTACGATGGAATCCCGATGCACGTCGATCACCAGGCGAATACTGGGATACTGTGCAAGATATGAGCGGATCGTCTCCTCGGAGCGCAAATAGGAATCCTTGTATTGGGTACGGTCGTGCATGACGGTACAATGCACGGTCGATATCCCCCGTCGGTTGAGAATCTCCGCCATCAAGGCTCCTACCGAGACTACTGTCTCGGAGGGATCCTGGGATCGGGCAAGCTCCCGTCCGTCATCGGGATAAGAGATCGCCCCGTCCTCGCTATACGCTTCGGTTCCATGGGTATGTACGATCAAGACCAGCGGCTCATTTTTTGAGGATAAAAGCTCAGTTTGGTTCTGCTTGGGCAGAGGGTCCTTCAAAAGGCTTTCCGTATCGGGAGTCAAACCCGTCGAATTGTAAATATAAGACGCTCCGTAGGAAACGAGAGAAAGATCCATGGGAATGATCGGAATTTCTCCCTCGGGTACCTTTGAATAGTCAAATTGATAAAGAAGCTCCCTGTTCGGCACCGTCCCCGCCTCGCCAGAGGTCGACTCGGTATCGCTTTCCTGCTGACCGGGAGACGTGGCAGAGCTGGTTTCCTCCGGCAATAGGATCCCATCCAGCACGTCGGGCTCCTGCTCGTCCCGATCCTCTCCCTGCGTCTCGCTCCCCAACCAACCAAACAAAAAATCAGTAAGCTCGGATGCGCTGACGGTGTTTTTTCCAAAGCCGAATAAAAACGCCATCAAAACGATGCACAGCGTCAGAGCGATCGTGGTACTGACCATATAGATCCGCTGAAATCTCTGACGCCGTTCCTCTCGCTCTCCTCCAAACATCCATCGAATCGGTTCTCTCTCCCCTTCCTTCAGGAGTGGAATCTCTTTCTTCTTTCCTTGGGGCAACGCTTTTCTTTTTTTCTCTTTACGCATTCTTTCATCCTCCGAGAAAACAATTCTATCGCTCTAATGTATGCCCCCCTTCCCGATTTTATGCATTTCCTTCCCGTCGAGACTTACATTATATTATATTATCTTTACAATTATAATCTTTTTATGTCAACTTTGCACAACTTAAGTTTTAAGATATTGTGCAAACCACCAAAAGTGAATTTGTTTGTCCGAATACGATTGATTTTATTGCGAAAAAATGGTATAATACTGTGAGTAAAAATCCCCATTAGGGTTTCAGTTCAAATCTGGAGGAGGTTTCCAAATCATGTTAAAAAGAGTCCTTTGCTTAGGTCTTTGTCTTTTGATGATCGCGTCTGCGTTTACCGCGTGCGCTAAGGAAGAAAAAGACGAGGATGATTCCGGCGCATACGTTGCAATGTATCTGACCGATCCCGTTTATAACTTCGACCCCGCTCTTGCCTATGGCAACGAGTCGGCACTGAAGGTTGTAAGCCTGATGTTTGATACCTTGTTTACGCTTGACGACAACGGCAAGGTTAAGAAATCCTTGGCTGATAGCTACAAGGTTTATGAGGACGAAAAGAATCAGGAATATAAAATGATCATCACCATGAAGTCCACCGCTTGGTCGGACGGTATTGCCTTGACGGCAAACCACGTGGTATACGCATGGCAGCGTCTGCTTGACGTTTCCAATTCCTTTGAGGCAGCTTCGCTC
>JAZORA010000113.1:0-7633 GCA_045656365.1 Eubacteriales bacterium
CATGCACTCCTCCTTCCACGAGATGGGCTACATTCTGCCTGCCCTCAACCGCATGGTCAAGAACGATCCCACCGATGCCGAGGCAGAGAAGAGAAGTCGGAGGCCAAGCGGTCTTAGGAAGACAATGGTTCCACTCAACCCCTTGGCTCACAGAACGACATGGCTACGATCCGACTTCTCATACCATGCACTCCTCCTTCCACGAGATGGGCTACATTCTGCCTGCCCTCAACCGCATGGTCAAGAACGATCCCACCGATGCCGAGGCAGAGAAGAGAGCATCGGAGCTGGTGCGCGGACTTCGCTCTTTGGTCATCGACCGTCAGCTCAGAACCTTCTGGTCGGGAGACAATCCCTCCCGCTATGAAACCTACGAATTCCCCAACGATGTGTATCTGCAGGACGGGGGCTTTGACCTGACTCGCTACACGGGTCGCGGTGAGCAGCCCATTCGAAATGCGGTGATTCTTCACGCGCTGGTTGACCGTTACGTGATTACGGGGGACGAGGTGGCTCTGGATCTGGCGAAGGGACTTTCCAACCAGCTTCTTGGCGTAGCCCATTACTTCAACTATAAATTTGAGTATTTCGGACACGTGCACTCTACCATGTGGATTGCTGCGGGACTTCTGTACCTTGGTCGTGTAACGGGAGATGAAAAGTATTCGGATGCAGGTAAGAAGATCTATGAATTTACCCGTTCTATGACCTCCGAGTTTGGATGGCTTCCCGAGTACGCCCAGTGGAGAGCTCTTTCCGAGGAGCACTGTGAGACCTGCTGCATCAAGGATATGATCATGTGTCACGAGGAGTTTATTCTTGCCGGATACGACGAGTACTGGGACGAGATGAACAAATTTGCCCGTAACCAGCTGACCGAAAACCAGATCAAGTACACGGGCTACGTGGTGGTCGATAACTCTCGTGAGGACGAAAACGGCGTGACCTATAAGAATCTCGACAAGAGACTCATCGGCGGTTACACAGGCGGCGCTGAGCCCAACTCCATCTCCCTCTCTCGCTTCCGTTCCATCGCAGGCTGCTGCGTTGGTACGGCTCCCATTGCTCTTGAGATCATCTGGAGACACGTGGCAACGCTTCAGGACGGCGTACTGGCCGTAAACATCCATACCGAAAAGGAGACCGACGAGTACCGCCTGACCCACGAGCTGCCCGATAACGGTCTGGTTACCCTTGCGCTGAAGAAGGATACCTCTGCCGCAGGCTTCCGTCTCTACGACTGGATGGGCAAGGACTGGGCGGTCAAGGTTAACGGTATCGTGGTTGCCGTGAAGAACGCAAAGGGCGTTGTATATGCGGAAAATCTCAAGGCAGGCGATGTCCTGACCATTGAGTTCCCGTTGGAAACCATTGAAAAGAAGGAGCACTTTGCGGGTGCGGAGTACACCGAGTACTGGAGAGGTGCGGACGTAGTCGATCTGCTTCCCAGAGGCGAGCACGTTCGTCTTTACCAAAGAGATAAGAAGATTCCTAAGTACTATCCTCTGCCCGAGGACGTAACCTACGTTCCGATTGGCAGCAAGGGACCCACCCAGGCGGCAAACGACAAATCCACAAAGAAATAATCCCTCTAAAAAGGCTTCCGCAGAGTTTCTGCGGAAGCCTTTTCAGGTTCTCGGTGGGGTAAAAAACTCTTCTTCCTCGTTCATTTTATAAGAGGTAAGGGTTGTGCCGTCGAGGCAATGGTCCCGAAACGCCACGTGGCGGATTCGACGGGAAGAGTAAGTGGTGAAAAAATAGTCTCCCGTGAGGGGACTCATACAGGAGGTGTAGACAGTTTCAATTGGTTGACCGTCCTCGGTTTTCGATGCGCCGCGCGGCTGAGACACGAAATCCATCACGTGAAAGAAACGGCTGACGCTCTCCCTCAGTGTTTGTCCCGCTTCGGTGTGCTCCTTGGCGAATAGCGCCCGAACGAAGCGGGTGGGTGAGGAAAGGTCACCGGGCAGGCCCATACCCCCCATGCCGCGGGAATAGGCGGACAGAGGAATCCGTGGGGCGATACGGTTTTGGGGAGGCGTCGAGCTCGCATACAGATAGGAGGATACGTGGCTGGCGTGATAGGGAAAATCGGGGGCGTTGGTCAGAACCCCAAAGGGATTTTCGTAAACTCTCACGCCGTCCTCCACCGATTCAAGTGTCAGCGCACCCGTGGCGTCAGCGATCAGCCAATGAAGCGGCGTGGTGGGAAGCGCGGAAGAAAAGAAATCCTTCGTTACGTTGATTTTGGGCAGAAGCCCTCTCGCTTCCTCAAGATTTCTGCACTGTCCCAAGAGCCAAGGAATCACCTCGAAGGAGGCAAGATTGTACGCCCCCTCCCTTGATGGATGATAGACGGAATGGGTGGGAAAGCTTAGTGCCGCCATGGAAAGTCCCCATTCGTTGATTGCGTCGTAATAAAGGGGAATCCCATCCTGCACATGGGCGCAGCCCAGGAGGGCATGGTGGGTAGGCAGGGGCTCACCGTGAAGAAACGAAAGAGGAAAGGCGCGGGGCGTGATCGTTACCGATTCGCCGTAAGACCGTTCCAGATCCAAGGTTCGCCCAAAGAGATAGGGGGCGTTTTGATCAAAAATCGCGGTACACAAGGCTTGTCTCCTTTCTTTGAATTCTTTGATAGTATGAGCAAAAAAGGATATACTATTCTCAAATAGCTTGAAAGGAGAAAGCAAAATTATGATCGAAAAGGATACCATACGTCTGCTCAGAGAGTGTGACGCGGGGGTCAAAATGGGGATCTCCTCCATCAAAGATGTGTTGGACTTCGTAAAATCCGAGCGACTCAAGCATTTTCTCACAGAGTGCCTTTCCGAGCACGAGAGCTTGAACGGAGAAATTCAGGGGGAGCTGGAAAAATATCAGGACGAGGGAAAGGATCCGAATCCCATTGCCAAGAGTATGTCGTGGATGAAGACCAATATGAAGCTCAAGGTCAACGAGTCGGATCATACCATCGCCGACCTGATCACCGACGGGTGTAATATGGGTGTGAAGAGCCTGAACCGTTATCTCAATCAGTATGAGGCGGCAGACGAGGTCTCGAAGGACATTGCCAAGCGACTGATCAATCTGGAGGAAAAGCTGGCGGTGGATATTCGAGGATTTTTATAATCCACCGAAGCGAAGACTATGCGCCCCCGCGATGGGCGGGGGCGCGTTTCAACATAGGGTTTTTCTTGACAAAAACGGCGGTTTATGATAAACTAATATTAGAACAATCGGAGGTGACAGTATGAAGATTCGTGCCACGAAAAGACCTTATGAGGAGATCATTGCCGAGGAGCTTCCGAAGCATCGTAAGCCAAAGAGACCGAACCTCTTTTTTAGAACACTCTTAAAGCTGGTCTCTCTGCCCGATCTGTGGGCGACCGATTTTTCCGTGGAGCGGATTGGAATGGAGGGAATCCCCCAAAACGAACCCTGTCTGTTTCTCATGAACCACTCCAGCTTTATTGATCTGGAGATCGTCTCGTCGATGCTGTATCCCCGTCCCTTTAATATCGTAGCCACCACCGACGGCTTTATCGGCAAGGATTGGCTCATGCGGCAGATCGGCTGTATTCCCACGAAAAAATTTACCACCGACCTGAATCTGGTGCGGGATATGAAATATGCCATCAAGGAGCTGAAAAGCTCGGTGGTCCTATTTCCCGAAGCAGGATACAGTCTGGACGGTACGGCAACGTCTTTGCCCGATACGCTGGGGGGACTTACCAAGCTTTTGGGGGCACCCGTGGTCATGATCCGTGCCTTTGGCGCGTTTTCCCGTGACCCACTTTATAACAATCTTCAACGGCGTAAGGTGAAGGTGTCTGCCACCGAGACCTGTATCGTTACAAAGGAGGAGCTTTCCACGCTGACGGCTGAGGAGATTCAGGCGCGGATTGAGGAGCAATTTACCTTTGATCATTTCCGTTGGCAGAAGGAGACGGGTGTTCGCATTGCCGAACCCTTTCGGGCGGACTTTTTGAATCGAGTCCTTTATAAATGCCCGCATTGTGAAGCCGAGGGTAAGACCGAGGGCAAGGGAACGACCCTGACCTGTCACGCTTGTGGAAAGGTCTATGAGCTGACCGAGTATGGCGAGCTTTGCGCCCGTGAGGGAGAGACTGAGTTCTCCTTTGTGACCGATTGGTATCGGTGGGAGCGAGAATCGGTCCGCCGAGAGGTTGAGGAGGGTCGCTATCACGTCGAGCTTCCCGTGAAGATCTATTTGTCGAGGGATACCAAAAAGCTTTATGACGTGGGAGAGGGAAGCCTGACCCATACCCCCGACGGATTTCACCTGACGGGCTGTGACGGAGCGCTGGATTATACCCAAAGTGCCATTTCGTCGTATAGTGTCAATTCTGATTTTAACTGGTATGAGATCGGCGATATGATTTGTGTTGGAAACGCCAAGGCTCTTTACTATTGCTTCCCGGAGACTCAGGGAGACGTGGTTGCCAAAATGCGTCTTGCCGCCGAGGAGAGCTATAAGATTGCCCGAGCAAAGCGAGATGAGTCCCGAAGAAAGAAGCGAGAAGAATAGAAGTCTTTTATCATAAAATTATTTTATTCACATAAGGAGGTTTTTTCATGAAAAGCGGTACAAAAAAAGTTGTTAAGGTTTTGATCAGCCTCGTGTACATCATTTGGGGAATCTTTTCTCCCATTGCGGCATTCGAGGGGATCCTTGCGTTGGATCTTGGACAGATTGCTTCGGCAGCCGTCGGTATCATGACGCTTCTTGCCGGTATCTTCGGTCTTGTGGGCATCAAAAAGGCGACCTGCCGTATCTTCGGTATCGTGATCTTCATTTGCTCCATCGCGGCAGTGATTTTGGCGCTTCCCGCGATCAGCGTCACATCCATCATCACCGCGCTTCTGGCATGGCTCTTTATCGTCTGCCTGTAAAAAGTTGAAAAAAGGATTCGCTACGGCGAATCCTTTATTTACTGCGTACCATTCGACAGGCTCTGTCATATACTGACATCGAAGGAGGTGGTATGTGTGAAGCAACCAACGGGAAATTGTCAGATCGAGCTGGGGAGCATGACAGTCGCCATGAAGGCGCAAACGGTGCTGTCTCATGCCGCAATTCCCTCTACTGTGATAAAACTCGAGTCCTCCTCTCGTCGCGGATGCTCTTACGGATTAAGCTTCTCCTGCTTGCAGGAGAACAATGTTCGTGCCGTTCTTTCCACCAATCGAATATCGGTGAAGAGCTGGGGAGGGGCGTATGATCTATCTTGATAACGCCGCCACGACCTTTCCCAAGCCGCGATCGGTTTTGGAGGAAACGCTTCGGTGTATGAGCCGATACGGAGGGAATGCGGGTCGTGGAGCGCATCCCTTGGCAATGGCGGCGGCGGAAAAGATTTTTGAGTGCCGTACCCTTGCCGCGGAGCTGTTTGGCGCGGATGAGCCCGAGAAGATCTTTTTTACCTTGAATACGACCTATGGGATCAACGTGGTGCTTAAGGGACTTCTTCGGTCGGGCGATCATGTCCTGATCTCGGATATGGAGCATAACGCCGTCTGGCGTCCTCTTTGTAAGATGGCAGAGGAGAGGGGGATCACCTTTGATGTCTTTCCCTCCATGGTGGGGTTGGAGCATGCGAGTCCAATCCGCATTTGCGCGGGGATTGCCAAACGTCTGCGTCCCGAGACTAAAATGGTGATCTGTACGCACAGCTCAAATATCTGCTCGCTTACCCTCCCAATTCGGGAGATCGGCGCATTTTGCCACCGACACGGTCTGCTTTTTGTAGTGGACGCCGCCCAGTCGGCAGGGCACAGGGAGATCCATCTCGCGGACATGAACATTGATGCGCTCTGTGTACCGGGGCATAAGGGGCTGTACGGTCCACAAGGCTGCGGAATGGTTCTTCTTGGGGGGGATTGCGTTCCCGAAACGCTGCTCGAAGGGGGGAGCGGTGTTCATTCGCTACTTTCGAGTATGCCCGAGGAGGGACCCGAGCGGTTTGAGGCGGGGACTCTGCCCACGCCCGCCATTGCGGGACTCACGGAAGGAATACGAGAAGTTATGCGTATGGGGGTAGAGGAACTCTGTGCCCACGAGATCGACTTGTACCGACGGCTGAGAGAAATGCTCCAAAACATGAAGGGAGTGACACTCTACGCTCCCGAATACGAGGGGAATACGCTCTTGTTTAATTTGGATGGAATCCCGTCTGAAACGGTCGGCAGACGGTTGGCGGAGCTTGGCATTTGCGTTCGGAGCGGATATCATTGCGCAAAGCTTGGACACGAAACCTTGGGGACGCCCGAGGGGGGAGCGGTGCGTATCAGCTTTGGACGGTATAATCACTTACGGGAAATCGAGAAGGTGGCGCGAGCGCTGTCCATGATACAAAAGGAGAACGGGTGAGGAAGAAAAAGATCGTTTGAAAGCCCTTCAAACGATCTTTTCAAAAAGGAATAAAAAAGCGTGGAAAAGGGAAGGATAAAAGGGAGGACAAAAAAGTTTTTAAAAAAATTCATAAATTCTGTTGACAAGCGAATATAAATATGATATACTATAATACGCTGACCGAAAGGGAACGAAAAGTCTCAGAAAAGCGGATTACGCCGGTGTGGCGGAATAGGCAGACGCCCGGGACTTAAAATCCCGTGATACGTAAGTATCGTACCGGTTCGACCCCGGTCACCGGCACCATTTTGGTAAGCAAATCATATCGCGGAGTAGAGCAGCTTGGTAGCTCGTCGGGCTCATAACCCGGAGGTCGTGAGGTTCAAATCCCACCTCCGCAACCATTGAAAAACCGCACAAAGCCTTGATTTCATTGGGCTTTGGGCGGTTTTGTTTTTTGAAACTGAAATTCCGTTAATATCCCTATTTATCCGTAAAAATACGCACAAAAGGGGGCCAAAAAGGGTCAAAAGTTTTTGTTCTTTACGTTGCGCTCAATTAAATTGTGAATTTTTTGATTACGCCGCTGCATTTGAAAAAAATTGAATAATTTTTAAAAAAATTATGTAAATAGTTGAAAAAACTGAAACAATATGATATAATATTGTATTATTATGAAAATAAACACTATTTTGGAGGCACAAGATGAAAAAAATTCTTTCTCTGGCATTGCTTTTGGTAATGCTTTTCACCCTGGCATCCTGCGGTAAGACGGCGACCATGACCATGGGTACCGGTGGAACGGCAGGTACGTATTACGGCTACGGCGGAATCCTTGGCTCTCAGATCAAGAGCGCTTCGGGAATCACCGTAAACGTTGTTTCTACGGATGGCTCCAAGGCGAACATTCTCGGTATTGATGCCGGAAACTATCAGCTGGGCACCGTACAGTCTGACGTTATGGCATACGCTTGGGAAGGCTCTCGCTCCTTTGAGAAAGAGGGCGCTCTCGATTCCTTCCGTGTGGTTGGCGGTCTGTATGCAGAGGCAGTACAGCTCGTAACCATGAATCCCGACATCAAGAGTGTTGCGGATCTGAAGGGTAAGAAGGTATCCATTGGCGCTGCAGGCTCGGGCGTTTACTTCAACGCCATCGACGTGCTTGGTGCGGCAGGACTTTCCGAGACCGATATCGTTGCTCAGTATCAGTCCTTTGCTGATTCGGCAGATGCGCTGAAGGACGGTAAGATCGACGCT
>JAZORA010000114.1:0-5288 GCA_045656365.1 Eubacteriales bacterium
GACTTGGTGTTCCCCTGTGGTAGTACCCTGCGGGATAGTGGTCATCCAAGGGCCAGCCGCCAAAGGCGACCGTGTCTGGAAAGACCGTGTTGTCCGAAATGTCTCGCTGTGAGACGGTATATTCTCCGCACATACGGCGTGATTCGCGTTTGGCAGGGAGAACTCCGAGAAATTCCAGATCCCAGTTGTCGGCATTGTATTTGCCACTGTTTTTGATGTAATTCCAGGTACCGAGCGCCAAGGGGATCAGGCGGTCCTTGGTCTCCTCTGCTTGCTCAATGGTATCATTCATACCGCCAAGCTCAAGATACCAGAAGTTTTCGGTGGAATCGTAGATATCCATCGGACGGTTTTCCACGTCGGCATCGGTGGGAGTGGTCACACGCTCGGAGGGGATAAACTCCACTTTGCGGTTGGTCTCTCTGCCCTGGATCAGGCAGCTCATTCCCATAACCATACGGTCCTGTTCTTTGACGTGAGTATCCTCACCGAACTCATCCGCCGCCTCTCTGCCATAGCGGAATTCCGCGCCCGTGAGCGGTGCCAGCACGCTGTCGCCCGAGCAATCGGCAAAATAATCGGCGGTTACCGTATAAAAGGTTTGCGTGGTCATCTGATACCCTTTTACCCAATCAATTCCGCGCGTTCTTCCGTACGGAAAATCCCCCTCGGTTACGGCGGCATCCATACAGGTGGTGTTGAGCAGTAAACGGATATTTGGCTCGCGTTTAACAAAATCCAACAGGATCGAATCCCATATATAGTAGTTCTTGGTTGGGTTTCTGTAGAGGTTTTCCAGCATAATCTCCTCAACGATACCCGTTTCACGGTTGTTTCTTCCGTGGGCGCCGCAGACCCACATACGGATCTCCGAGGAGGCATTTCCGCCCAGCATTGCTCGCTCGTGCATCAACACCACTTGGGTTCCGTGCCGTGCGGCGGCGATGGCGGTACAGATACCCGCAAGACCGCCCCCGACAACGCAAAGGTCGGTTTTGATTTGTTTTTCAATCAACATTATGGTCTTCTCCTTCGAAAAAGTTTGGTGATTGCAAGCTCTCCTCTGATTCCGGATCGGGTAGAATGCTTTGATTCTTTCGGAATTCGGACGGAGTCATATTGTATTTCTTTCGGAAGCTCATATAAAAGTAGCTGGAATTATTAAACCCGCACCGCTCACTGATCTCCTCGGTTTTGAGGTCGGTGTTTTTTAATTGATAAGCCGCGTGCTGCAAACGAACTTCAGTCATTTTTTGCGAAAAGGGCATTCCGTAGATCTGGTGCAGAATCCGCGCCGCCTGACGTTTGGATACCATAATATCGTCCGCCAGGTCTTGAATCTTAACGTTATCCGCATATCTCCAAGAGAAGAACTGTTCCATTTTTGTGATCATAAGGCCGCGGTATTTAATATCCTCGGGCGGAAAGATCGCATCGATTGGAAGTCCCGTATAGCGGATAAATTCGGTTAGGATCAGCGTGCTCAAATGCTGAAGATTGTAGATATACCCGGCTTCTTTTTCCAACATTTCGTTCTTCAAGCTTCGGAAAAGATAAGAAAAAACGTCTTTTTTGTCGCTCACGAGGCGACTTTTTTGCAGACTGTCAAGAAATCTGCGATATGCGGTCTGCTGATAGGTGGGCGCGTTCCCCGGAAGCGCTTCGATGCGAAACCGCATACTGTATTGCGACGTAGTTCCGTTTGTGTCAGAAAAGGGTTGGTAATGATATTCGCCCGGACGCACCAATAAGGCCTCGTGCGCTTTGACGCTAAGGGGGGCACCGTCGATCACCGGCGAACAATGCCCGTTTTCGTTATAACGAATCTCATAGGTATGGTGAGAGTGGGGACGGGAAAAGCATTCTTCATCCTTCACAAAAAGATTCTCATCAATAAAAATAAAAATGTTCAAGCACCCAAGCTTGATGGGAAAGTATAGTGAAAAGGGATTTTTACTGATCGCCATTGGACTGCTCCTTTCCGAAAAGGTAGTTTACAACTAAATTATAACCGCATTCTTTTTTCTTGTCAAGCATCTTTTTTTATATGAAAATCTATAAAAATTCATTCATAAAAATGTTGTTATATGGATATATATAATATATGTATAAAAAAAATGAAATATGTGTCGGTTGGATAAATAAATATTCACTCATTTATATAATTATACACATAAACTAACAATGTTGTCACCAAAACCGAAAAAATGGCATTTATGTTGATTGTATTATTCACCAAAATGAGGTAAAATTATAGTACGAAACACGATAAATGTTACAAAATTGCTCTAAAAAGTTATGGCAACCTGTCGTGCCGGTTGCCTGTGATAGTCCCTCGCAGCTATTAAACAAGATGCAAAAATAAACTAAAAAAGGAATTACATCGTATGGAGCACGGAATCGTAGGACGTATTGACGACGGAATATTTCAGTATCAAGGCTGGCCCACCGTGTGCAAGGACGAAAACGGTGTGCTGTATGCCGTATGCTCGGGCTTCCGCCTCGGACATATTTGTCCGCTTGGAAAGAACGTGATGTACATCAGCCGCGATGAAGGCAAAACGTGGTCGTCGCCCATTGTTGTCAATGACACGATCATGGACGATCGCGATGCGGGTATCCTTTCTCTGGGACAGGGGAAGCTGTTGCTTTCCTGGTTCAGCCACCCGATGTCGTATTATGAGGATCGTCGCGGAAAATTTGCATACTGGGTGCAAAAGGAAAAGGCATTGTTTACCGATGCCACGATGACCTATTGGTCGGCGGCGCGCGATAAGGAGCACTACGGCAGCTTCGTGAAGCTCTCGGAGGATGGCGGCTTGACCTGGGGAGAAGCAATCAAAGTCCCCTCAACCTCTCCTCACGGACCGATTCAGCTGCGCGACGGTCGATTGGTCTGGATCGGCAGAGAGTTTTATTCGAACGAATATCCCAAGGATGCCACGCTGTTTCTGGAGAGCCGCGACGGCGGAAAAAGCTGGGATTGCATCTCGCAGATCCCCTTCCCGCAGGAGTATGAGGGCGCGTTGTTCTGTGAGCCCGACGTGACAGAGCTTCCCGACGGCACGCTGATGGGAGCCATCCGCGCGCAGGGAGATCCCGTTCCCTTTAAGTTTACGATTTTTACCACCTTCTCTACCGACGGCGGAAGAACCTGGACGATGCCCGAGTGCCTGAACATTTCGGGTTCGCCCCCTCATCTGCTCGTGCATTCGAGCGGCAAGGTGATCCTGACCTACGCTCGGCGTCAAAAGCCTTGTCGGATCGCCGCGCGGATCAGCAACGACAACGGCAGAACCTTTGGCGAGGAGATCGAGCTGCACGCCGCAGAGGGTCCCGATATCGGCTATCCCGCTACGGTAGAGCTTGCGGACGGCAGCCTGTTCACCGTCTACTATCAAGCCTACGGCGAGGATCCGTTTACCTCTATTCTTTACACCAAGTGGAGCTTGGATGCGTAAGCTCGGAAAAAACATTTTTGAATCCACAGCAAGAAAAGATCTTGTTTGGAAATAAATATTAAAAAAAGGAGAGAAAAGTTATGCAAAACAAAAAATGGACGTTGATGCTTCTGTGCTTTTTGCTTGCCGTGGCAACGCTGTTGCCGAGCTGTGGCGGTAAAGGCAAGGGAAACACCAACACCACCCCGGAAACACAGCCGCAGGCTGTTGCAGGCGACCCCTTGAAGGAAATGTTGCCCGATAAGCAGTACGACAGTGATTTCCACATCTGGAATTATTTCAGTGAAGAGGCATTCTGTGCTCGCGAAGAGGACGGTGACCCGATCAGAACCGTGGAGGTTCAGCGCACGCTCTACATTGAGGAGCGCTTCGGCGTGACCCTGTCCAGTAACAAGTCGGGAAGCTACGAGCAGCTCAAGGCATCGCAAATGTCGGGCGGCGGCGAATTCGACCTGATCTACCCCCACCCCACCTCGGGTATCGTGGACCTGATGACCTCGGGCTCGTGCGCAAACCTGCTCGATCTGGAATATCTGCATTTCAGCGAAGACTGGTGGAACCAGAGTCAGGTGGAAAACTACACCGCCAACGGCAAGCTCTATCTGTGCGTGAACGATATGTCGATCGCAGGTCAGAGCCTTTTGGGCTTGGTTTACAACCGTGATCGCTATAAGAACTACGAATTTGAGGACGATCTCCACGACGTGGCAATGGCAAAGAACTTCACGCTGGAGTACCTCGGCAATCTGCTCAAGGCTTGTCAGTCTTCCATTGAAGGCGGCGATGCCTCTACCGCCGAATACGGACTTCTGTTCCAGACCGACTCCTCCCGCCGTTGGATGTGGGCGCTGGGTGAGCGCATCCTGACCAAAAACACCGACGGTGAATTCGTGGTAGCACTGACTGCTGCACCGCTCACGAATATGTGCAAGAAGCTTTACACCCTGCTCTATGAGACCGGCGATGTGCTGGTGGAGAAAACGGGCGGTAACGCGGTCTTCCCCACCTCCAATCTGTGGACGACCTTCTCGAGCGGACGCGCCCTGATGACCACCTTTAACATCGGCTCGCTTCATCATATGCTCCGTGATCTGGATTTTGATTACGGCTTCCTTCCCCTTCCCAAGCTGGACGATCTGCAGGAGGATTACCTGGTGGTAGAGGCAAGTAGCCTCGTTGCCGTTCCCGCGCGCCCGAAGAACCTGGAAATGAGCGGCGTAATCCTGGAGACATTTGCGATTTACAGCTACCAGAAGCTGCGTCCCGCATTCTTTGACGTAATCTTGATGGGCCGTCTCTCCGAGAACCCCGACGATTACGAGATGCTGGAGTTCCTGCACACCTCCAAGTTCTATGATTTCGGCTTTACGCTGGATACGAACGAGGATGCACTGGGCATCATCAACGCGGTTATCGTGGACAAAAAGGCTCCCGACTCCGCAGCGATCTATCTGAGAAGTAAGACAAACGCCCTCAACGCGCTTGCAACCCTTGCAAACACCATTGAATAAGCAAGGATTCCCCTTCGATATTTTACCCATATTGGGTTAAAATATAAAAACATACAAAAAAAGGAGAACACAGTTATGAAAAAGACACTTTCCCTTCTCGTAGCACTCGTACTTACCCTTTCGCTCGTGGCGATTCCTGTATTTGCAGGCGAAGCCGCAGACACCACCGTTGGTTACTCCGCCGATCGCATTGAGACGAAGGATCTGACCAACATGCCCTGCATCCATATGCTGGCTGACCCGGCATATGCACAAGCAACCGAATTCAAGATCAGCTCGGTTGACGATCTGTTCCTGCTTGCCGACAAGTCGGATC
>JAZORA010000115.1:0-11733 GCA_045656365.1 Eubacteriales bacterium
AGCGGGAGAGTCGGTTTCGGTGATGATCTGATACTGGTCGCCCGTCAGACCTACTGAAATCATCGTGTCCTCGGCGTTTTGTTCGGTCGCGGCAGAGAGACAGAGGGGCGGAAAAAGCACGCACCACCAATTCTGACCGGCGGCGTCTCCAATGAGGACGCGGAGAGAGGCATAAGCACCCGACGGAAAGCAGAACGACTCATAATCGCGGGTAGGATAGACCTCCTCGGAAAGCTCGATCCGTACAGACTCTGTCCGTCCTTCCGTGGTAATGGCTTCCTCGGCGGCTTGAGTCAAAAGCGGGATGTTGGCGGAAATTCGCTCGATTGCATCCTCACGGGAGGCGCACCCCTTGAGAGTCGGCTCACTTGCCTCCAGAATGGCATCACGAACCTTCAGCTTGAGTGCCTGATCCTCCTCCGAGTCGGAGTTGGCAAGCACGTGCAGGCGAAGGACGTCGGAATAGATCTGATCCTCGCCGTGAACGGGGAGAAGGGATAGAAGCAGAACGACCATACAGAGTGCCGCGATCAGGGCGGAAATTTTCTTCATAAAAAAGCTCCTTTCGATATGTTCCATGTGGCAGAAATCTGCAACCATTATGGATCGAAAAGGAGCTTTTTATTCATTCATTTTTAATTTTCAGTTTTTTTATTTTGTTCGGCAAACGCCAAAAGGATTTCCCGATAGCTCATTGCCTCATTCAGCTCAAGCGTTCCCGAAAAACGCTCCGCCGTTTCCACTCGCCCTTTTGCTCGAACGTACAGACGAAACACCGTTGGGTTCTGAATGACTCCTCCCTCGTCCAGCATTGCGGTAAGCTCGGAAAGCGATCGGGGGGAAGAAACGGTAAAGGTAACCGACCGATCCTCCTTTACAAAGGCGTACATATCGTTTGCGACCGAAACCATAAGACCTGCCAGAAGAAGTACCATTAAGGTCAGTACCGTCAAACGGGCAAAGGCAAAGCGGTAAAGAGAGGGTGCGCGGGGCGGGGATTCTTGGGTCATGCTGCCTCCTTTGCGCTCATGGGAAATTGGGCGTTAAAGCCAAGAAATAATGAGCGCGATTATGTAGACAACGAGACAAGCAATGGCAGAGGGCTGCCGAATCACGTCAAGATACGATTCTCGGATCTCGGAAGGCTTTTGAAGCACAGGCTGGCGGTAGTCTGCCGATTCGGCTCGGTACAGATAACGGCGATAAAGGCGCGCTGCTTCTCCGCAGAAAATGGCGGAGGACAGGAGCAGAACCAGAGCAACGAGGAAGAGAAACAGCTTTGGCGAGCCCGTGATGCCGTAGAGGTTGTTCATATAGGGTTGCCCAAATAATCCGAAAATATTATAAAGAAAATGAGCGAGAATTGCGCCAAGCAGAGAACGGGTCGCATAGAGGGTGAGTGCCAGAATGATCCCCGAGAAGAAATAGGTGGGGAAATTCTCAAGGTTAAAGTGTAGCAGAGCAAAAAAGAGCGAGCTGAGAAGAATGGCGCGAAGGACACCGCCTCGCTCGTACTCATGGCAAAGAATACCACGATAGACAAACTCCTCGCAAATGGCGGGAAGGGCAGCATACGCCATAATCAAATAGATGGTGTTGACAACGGTTCCGTTGTCCTTGGAAATAAAGGTGTCATACAGCGAAAAGCTTTGCGAAAGACTTCCCATTCCTCCAAACAATACGCGAAGAAGCATTCCTCCCGATGCCATCAGAAGCGCGGCGGAAACAATCAGGAGCAGAGAATTCGGCTTAAAGAGTGTAATTCTTAGCTTAGAAACGTACTTCTCACCGCTGAATTTACACCAGATCGCGCCGGGAAGCAAAAAGATCATCATTTGCAAAACCACAACGCTGTAATATTCGTTTTCACGGTTAATGAGGGTCAGGTCGATCAGCTTGGAGCAGAGAAGAAGCAAAAAGGTGGCAAGAACCAATACCGTAGGGTGCAGAACAAAGGTTTTCTTTCCCAAGCTCCGCAAATAGGGAAAAAGCCCCTTTTCCTTGACTCCATCGGGAGTAGGGGCGCTTTTTCTCTTACGTTTCGGTTGATTCGTTGATTTCATGGGGAATCCATTCCTCCCGTTCGGTGATGATAAGGTCGACCCTTTGGTCGTATTCGTCACGTGGCAAGATGTCAGAGAGCAGACGAGAATCAATAAGACCTACGCTTTTTCCGGGAAAGTCCGAAAGAAAGCGATCGTAAAATCCCTTTCCGTAGCCCAGGCGAAATCCAAAGCGATCGAAGCTGAGGGCGGGAACAACGCAGAGCGTGGAGGGATCGGTTTCTATCGGTGACGCATCCTTCGGCGGCTCCAATATTCCGTACGCACCTTGGGAAAGCTTCGACAAGGAGGAGACTAAGCGGAAGGACAGCGTGCAGGTTTTGGGATCGGAAATGGGAAAAGCCACCCGCTTGCCAAGAGAAAACGCTATCTCGACCAAGGGAAGCAGATCGGGCTCACCCGCTAAGGGATAATAGAGCAGAATGGTATGCGCAGATAGAAAATAAGGGTGTGCGGAAAGCTTTTTTACAAGAGTGGCACTCAATTGAGCGTGCTCCTCAGGGGATGTCTCTCGGCGAGCTTGCCGAAGGTGCGCGCGAAGCGCCGCTTTCTCTCCTGACAGGTCAGTCGGCGATAACGGCATGTCGAAGCTCCTTTGCCTTTTCCTTGCCACAGAAAATCTCTACCAGAGCAAGTCCCATGTCAAGCGCTACGCCCATGCCCGCGGCAGTCAGGAACTTTCCGTCGAGAACGACGCGCTGTTCCGACAAACGTGCACCCGTCAGGCGGTCCTCAAATCCCGGGTAGCAGGTTGCCTCCTTGCCTACGAGCAGTCCCATATCACCAAGAATGGAGGGGGCGGCACAGATAGCGGCAATGTAAGCATCCGTACGCAGAGCGACTTTAATGGCATCCGTTACTACGGGGCTTTTTGCAAGATTCAGCGTGCCGGGCATTCCACCGGGCAGGAAGATCAGATCGGGCTTATTGTCGACAAAATCCGCGTCGGTAATGTCCGCCAACACGGTGATGCCGTGCGCACCCGTGATCTCTTTTCCGCCAATACCTACGGTAGTAACGGCAAGTCCCGCACGCCGCATAAGATCCAACGGGCAGAGTGCCTCGATCTCTTCAAAGCCCTCGGCAAGAAACATATAAATCATAGAAAACTCCTTTCGGGGGAGAATTGCTTATTTTCCAAAAAATCCTTCGATCTCGGAGAGGGAAACGGTGGATTCCTCACGGGTCTCGAGATTCTTAACCTTCACGATGCCCTCTGCAAGCTCGCTACCGCCCATGATCAGAACGTGGGTGTAGGTTTCTTTGACGGCGAAATCGATCTGCTTGCCGAATTTCTTCGAGCCGAGATAGAGGGAGGAAACGATTCCTGCCTCACGCAGACGGTCGGTGAGGGTAAGGTAGGCATCGTAGGGAACGTCATCAAACTTGGTTACAAGCACCTTTACACCCGTTCCAAAGGATGCGGGAATCAGACCGTGGGTTACGAGGAAATTTTCAAGGGTTACGTCACCCATGCCGTAGCCAACGCCCGAAACCTTTGCGTTCTTCACGAACAGTCCAACCAGATTGTCGTACCGTCCGCCACCAAACATGGCGCGATTGTTCTCGGGGGCGTTATCGAACACCTCAAACACCGTGCCCGTGTAATAATCGAGACCGCGAATGATACCGAAATCAAAGACGCAGTATTTGGAAAGACCGACCTTTTCCAGCGCCTCGAAGAGCATACGAAGCTCTTGCGCGCCAACCGAGTCGGGGCAAATGGCGGTGGCGTCCATCACGTTCATGCCGTACAGATCGTCAATGCGTCCGATCTGCTCAGCCGACAGACCGAGCGCAACGAGATCCTTCTCGTAGGCTTCACGGGTTACCTTGTTTTTGCGGTCGATGACCTTGGAAACCAGGCGGCTTCCCTCGGTATCGGTTCCCGCGATGGCGGCAATGACGTCGTTGAAGAAGCGACGGTTGTTGATGCGAACGGTAAACATAGACTCGTCCGCACCGAAGGATTTCATAATACGGATGGCGCTGATGATGATCTCCAGATCCGCCTCAAAGGTATCACATCCGAAAATGTCAACGTTTAACTGCCAGAATTCGCGCAGACGTCCGCGCTGGGTCGCCTCGTAGCGGTACATATTGGGGATCGAGAACCAGCGAAGCGGGAAGGTCAGCTCGTTCATCTTTCCCGCTACCATACGGGCAACGGTAGGGGTCATCTCGGGACGGATCGCCACACGGCGGTCGCCACGGTCAAGGAAATTGTAGGTCTGCTTGTTGGCGATCTCCTCGCCACTCTTGGCGGCGTACAGATCGAGAGACTCCAGCATAGGACCGTTGTATTCATCAAAGGCGGCAGTCTCCAGCGTGGAGCGGATCTTTCCAAAGAACCAGTTGCGAAGCCGCATATCGTTGGGATAAAAATCGCGAGTTCCTTTATAGGGTTGAGTGGGAAGCAGTTGAGCGCACATAGTAATCGTCCTTTCCAAACGTCCTGTTGTATCTGCTTGGCAGAGACAGGAGTAGTATAAACAAATATTCATTTTATTATATCATAAAGAAAAAGGCTTGTCAATCTACCTTGCGGTTTTTTGGGAAGATTTCGGGGGAGAGAGAAATAAAAATAAGGGCGATGCGTGAGTCGCCCTTACGGGATTGTAGAAAGAATGAGGGAAAGCACAAACCCAAGCTTAAAAAGCTTTTGCGTCGCTTTTCTCGAAAAGCGACTGCGGGTTTGGGGCGCACAGCCCCCTACTTTCTTTGAAAAGAAAGTAGGCAAAGAAACTTTCAACTACTTGGTCTGAGTGTTGCCACAATGTTCTCACAAACCCGTAGGGGGCGGGTCGTCGAAGGCGCCGACCCCTACCGAATTTTAGAGTAGCCACATTGTTCTCACAGACCCGTAGGGGCGAACTGTGTTCGCCCGTTTCGTTAATAAATCATCCCTTGTTTTACGGGCGAACGCAGTTCGCCCCTACGGAATTGCAAAGACTTTTCCCATCGGCTTGGGGCTTTTTATCCTTTTTGGTAGGGGTCGGCGCCCTCGACGACCCGTTCCTTTCTTTATCTAAAAAAATAACGCCGAAGGGACAAAATCCGTCCCTTCGGCTGTTTCTTTCTTTTGGTACCTTTAATTTTCGGTATCCAAGAAAATAACGATCTTACGGTTATTTTCCGAACCGATGGAGTTGGTAGAAACTCCCTCGATATTCTGGATCTCGGAGTGAATGATTCTTCTCTCGTAAGGGTTCATCGGCTCGAGCATCACGCTCTTTTTATACTTCTGAACCTTCGATGCCATTCTTCTTGCCAGCGCGCGGAGGGTCTCCTCACGCTTTGCGCGGTAGCCTTCCACGTCCACCGAAATCTTCACATAGTCTCCCTTCTTGCCGTCCACGCGCTTGTTGGCTGCGAGGTTTGCAAGATACTGGAGGGAATCCAGCGTATCACCGTGGTGACCAATGAGGATCGCGGCGCTCTCACCGGTAATGGTAATTCTCTTCTCGCCGTTGTCGCCGTCAGTCATGGCGATCTCGGCGTCGATGCCCATATCGGCAATCAGCTTTTCGACAGACGCCAGCGCTCTGACCTCACCGCCTACGGTATAGGTTGCGGAGATCTTAGCATCGGTGGCACCGATTCCGAGGAAGCCCTTCTTTGCCTCCTCCAGAACGGTATATTCGATCTGCTCCGCAGAGGGGGCGCCCAGCTCCTTTACGGCAAGGGCAACTGCCTCTTCCACGGTCTTCGCAGTAATAATAACTTCCTTCTTCACGATTTATTCTCCATCTTTTTCGTCTTTTTCGTCAATTTTGTTTTCTTCAGCGTCATTCGAGTCCTTCGCCTTCTTTTTCTTCGGCTGGGGCTTATCCTCCTCGGATTTCACACTAGCGCCCTGCAAAAGTCCGCTTCCCTTAGCGTTCTTCTTTTCCTCCGCCTCGGTAGCCTCCTGTGCCTCCAGTGCCTCGCGGCGCTTGATTGCCGCCTCGCGGGTGTCCTCAAAATCCTCGTCGTCGATATGGTGCAGCGAGCGAACCACCTTGCCCGACTTGGTTTTGGGCGCCTTATCGGGGCGGACGTTCATTGCCTTTTCCGCCGCCTTATAATCCTCCTCGGTAAAGACGGGAATGGGCATTGCCAGCTTCAGGATCCACTGCTTCAGAACACCGATGATGCTCTTGAAGATCCAGTATACACCGATTGCCGCGGGAACACCAAAGGTAATGAACACGCTGAGGAGAGGCATGGTAACGTCCATCATCTTGTTGGAGCATCCCATTGCCTTGTCGTCGGTCACGGGCTGGTAGGAAAGCTTACGGGTCAGCTTCATGCTGAAGAAGTATACCACGAAGGTCAGGACGGGAATGAGCAAGAGCCAGTTGAAGCTATCGAAATTGGGGGTCTGTCCCAGATCGATTGCTCCACCGAAGATGGTCAGGTTGGGAAGATCCTCCGCCGAGAGATTGAAGCCCGAAACGCCCGAAAAGGCAGCAGGGTTCGTCTCAAGAATCTTACGGATGGGGCTGATCATGTTCACGTTACGGGTCGCTACCTGTGCCGCGTCAAATGCCGTTCCCTCGATTCCGTTGACGATCGGAACAAGTTGTCCGATGGTCTCGGAGGAAAGGCCGCAGATATACTTCAGGGGGTTCATTACTACGTTATACAGAAGAATGATGATCGGGAACTGAATCAGCATGGGGAGACACCCGCCCATGGGGTTGTAGCCCTCCTTCTGATAGAGCTCCTGAATCTCCTGTTGCATTTTCTGTTTTGTGGGCATGTCGTCCCGACCGGCGTACTTTTTACGGATCGCCATTTCCTTGGGACGGAGCTTTGCCTGTTTAATTGAGTTTTTCTGTTGCTTGATACCGAAGGGGAGCAAAATCAGCTCCATCAGCACTGCAAAGACGAAGAGCGCCAGAATGTACTGGTTTCCTACGATCTTGTTACAGAAGCTGATTACGTATCCAAACAGTCTGTTAAAAAAATCCATCGATCTTTTCGACTCGACTTATGCCGAGTTCCTCTCTTTATTGATTTTCGTCATTGTCCGCCGCCCCGTGGGTGACGTCTTGATCACTTCTCCGATCCCTCCGGTATTTCGGAATTTTCTTGGGGGGTACGGGATCGTATCCGCCCACACAAAACGGATTACAGCGGAGGATCCGCCAAACCGTCAATCCGAAACCCACAAAAAAGCCGCGATTGGTAAATGCCTCAATGGCATAGGCAGAGCAAGTAGGCGTAAACCTACAAGTGGGATTTCGTTTCAAGGGAGAAAGAAATTTTTGATAAAAACGTACGAGCCAAATGCAAACGTGCTTCATCGGTTCACTTTGTTTCTTCGACCGTCAGCTCCAGCTTACGGAAGGCGAGCTCCAGCTCCCGAAGGACCTCGGTGCTCTTTTTGCCGTTTATGGCGCCTCGCGCACTGATGACGATCAAAAAACCTGTTTTCAGGCGGGGACGGAGAGGGTCGTAGGCGGCTCGGATCACTCGCTTCGCCCGATTTCTCGCCACAGCCGTACCGATCTTTTTAGAGACCGAAATTCCCAAGCGATTCACAAATACCTTTTCGGGGTTTTCCTTCCTCAGCCGCTTTGCGGCAAGGTCCTTCAGCACGTAGACCGCTACGTACCTCCCCACGAATCGCTTTCCGTTTTTATACGCCTTTCCAAACAGATGGTTTTCTCGAATTGCGATATTTTTCATGTTCGTTTTCGTACAGATGCGCAGAAATCAAAAACCCCGATGCGAGGAAAACAGGATCTGCTTTCAAGGTCATCGGCGGTTTTTATCTTTCGCATACAGACACGATTAATAGGTCAGTCTTTTTCTGCCCTTAGCGCGTCTTCTCTTCAGAACGTTTCTGCCATCGGCAGTAGCCATTCTCTTTCTGAAGCCGTGCTCTTTTTTTCTCTGACGCTTTTTAGGTTGATAGGTTCTGAGCATGATTGCACCTCCTTAATTTTGTTTTCATCCCGGATTGCGAGATATCCGGAAATGATCCGGAAGCGTGTCGCTTTTCAGCCAAAAAATACGCTTTTATACAATGACATCTTATATTAAATCATATTTTGGTCGATTTGTCAAGTATTTTTTTTATTTTTTTCATTCGGACGGAAAAAATTTGAAACGCCTTGCGAAATCCCCGTTTTTGTGATATAATATATTTATTATTGAAGAGTTCGCCGGGAGGAGGTGAGAGCGTGGAGATCATGAAGGAGGATTCCTTCCGAAAACAATTAAAAAAGGGTCTTGAGGGAGGCTATTTCTTTTATGGCGAGGAGGATTACCTGAAAAGCTTTGCCCTTCGCTCCGCCCGTGAGACAATCTGTCCCGATCCCACCTTTTCGCTCTTTAACGACGTGCGGATCGACGCGCTGGACTATTCTCCAGGCGTGCTTCTTGACGCCATGATCCCGCCCCCCATGATGGCGGACAAAAAGATCGTCACCCTCAGCGGCATCAACGTGGGTGCCCTTCGTTCCGAGGAGCTTTCGCTCCTGTTTGATACCCTCGGGGAGCTTTCGCGGTACGATCACAACGTGCTGATCCTCTCCATTCCCGCCGACGGCATCGACGCGGGCACGACCAAAAAGCCCTCTTCTCTTTTTCTGAAGCTTTCGGAGTACCTGACCCCCGTTCACTTCCCCGCCGTCACAGGCGCGAAGCTGACCGCATGGGTGGGCAAGCACTTCGCTCACCACGGCGTCACCGCCTCGGAGGAGATCTGCTCCTTCCTCGTCAGCTATTGCGGACACTCCATGTTCACCCTTTCTGCCGAGACCAAGAAGATCGCCTACTACGTTCTCGAGAACGGAAGATCGACGGTTACGCGGGAGAACGTGGAAGAGGTGTCGATCCCCGAGCTGGCAAGCGATACCTTCGCGCTGGCAAACGCCATTCTGGACGAGCGGACCGAGGACGCCCTGCGCGCCCTTGCCGTAATGAAATTTCATCGGGTCGATCCCATCGTCGTCCTCTCGGAGGTCTCAAGGGTGGTGTGTGACATGCTCTCCTACAAGCTTTTGCAGGACGACGGCATGAGTGCCGGGGAGATCGCCGCGCTCTACCGTAAAAACGACTATCAGGTTCGTCTGTATCTGTCGAGTGTTGGCGGAAAATCCCAAAAGAAGCTCCGGCGCGCGCTGAATCTTTGCGCCGAGGCAGATCTTTCCCTGAAAAAATCCCCCCAAGGATATCTGATTATTGAACGGCTGATCTGCGGTCTTTAACGGGTGAGACGGGAATATTTTTCCTTTTTATTATAAATGTTTACAAATCGTCCATTGTATTTTTTCTCCCTTTGCGTTATCATAAAGAATATGGTATCAGAAAATGGAGGAATCCATCAAAAATCGGAGGAGTGCTTTGTTCGGGTACGTTCGCGTTCATCAGCCTGAGCTGAAGGTAAAGGAATACGAGTTCTATCGGGGAACCTATTGCGGACTCTGCCGCGCCATGGGGCGTTGCACGGGTCAATGCTCCCGTATGACCCTGAGCTACGATTTCGCCTTTTTGGCGCTTTTGCGGCTTTCTCTTGCGGACGAGCCCATCTCCTTTCGCCAAAGACGGTGCTTGGCGCACCCCCTGAAGAAGAGAAACTCCATGGAAGAAAACGACGCCCTCTCCTTTTGCGCGGGAGCGGCGGCACTCCTGAATTATCACAAGGTGCGCGACGACCTTTCGGACGAGCGAGGCGCAAAAAAGCTTCGCGCCCGACTGCTCCTTCCCTTTGTTGCCCATAGCCGCAAAAAGGCGCTCCGCATGGGTCTTAGCACGCTGGACGAGAGCATTTCCCGGGGACTTGTCCGTCTTGGGGAGATCGAAGAGAAGAAGCTCTCCTCGGTGGACGCGCCTGCCGAAGCCTTCGGCGACATCCTTGCCGAGATCATTGCCTTCGGTCTTGAGGACGGCGCGCAGCGGATCGCCCGCGGGATCGGAAAATCGGTGGGCAAATGGATCTACATGGCGGACGCGCTGGACGATTGGCGCGAGGACGCCGAAAAGGATCGGTACAACCCCTTCCACCTGCTCTTCGGCGGCAAGCTACCGAACGAGGACGAGCTATCCTCCATCTCCGACGCCCTGAAAAACGAGCTGATGGGGGCGGAGGCTGCCATCGATCTGATCGAATTTGAAAACAACGACATAAAAAATATCGTCTTGAATATTCTGTATTTAGGAATGCCCGAGCGGATTCGTTCCATCACTCGGGATGCCCACGGCGGCGAGCAGGAGCTTCAAGCATCAGAAAGGATTAACCAAAACGATGAATGATCCCTACAAGGTTTTAGGCGTCTCCCCCGACGCCTCCGACGACGAAATCAAAAAGGCGTATCGGGCACTGGCGAGAAAATACCACCCCGATAAATATCGGGACAGCGACCTTGCCGATCTGGCAAGCGAAAAAATGAAAGAGGTCAACGCGGCGTACGAGGAGATCAAGCAGATGCGGGAGAACGGCGGCAACGCGCGCCGTCAGAATAACAATAGTTATTCCGGAAGCTACGCAGGCAACACCTCCTCCTCGAACAATCCCCGCTACAATGAGATCCGACACGCCATCAACAGCGGAAACGATTATCAGGCGGAAACCCTTCTCAACAACATTCCCATCGCGGAAAGAAACGCCGAGTGGAACTTCCTGATGGGTTGCCTTGACGTGAAGAGAGGGCGCTTTATGGACGCACAGCGCTACTTTGATACCGCCTGCTCTATGGATCCCTACAATCAGGAATATCGCGCCGCGCGAGACAATCTGCGGATGCGCGCAAACGGCTACGGCGGAGGATATAACACCTCTCGGGGCGGTTGCTCGGGCTGTGACGTATGCTCGAGTCTGCTTTGTGCCGACTGCTGCTGTGAGTGCTGCGGCGGAGACCTGATCTCTTGCTGCTAAGCATCGGATAAGGAGGCTTTTTGTGACTCGACAGGAACAAACGAGGCGATTGACGATTTGTGCCATGCTCTCCGCCCTCGGCGTAGTACTTCTGTGGCTCGGCTCGATGGTGGAGGTGGTGGACATCTCCATGGCGGTGATCGCATCGCTTCTCTGCGTCTTTGCCGTGATCGAATACGGCAAGAGCGCACCCTGGCTCGTCTTCTTCGTCACGGGGATTCTCTCCCTGATTCTTCTGCCCCAAAAGACCCCCGCGGCAATGTACCTGGTGTTCTTCGGGTATTATCCCATTCTGAAGGAAAAGCTGGAAAAGCTGCCCCGCGGCGTTGCGTGGCTTCTGAAGGAAGCGGTCTTTAACGTGGCGCTGGTGATCCTGCTTCTTCTCTCCCGTTTTCTTCTCTTTGGCGGGGAGACTCAGACCACGCTCTTGTATATCACGCTGGTACTGATGGCAGAGGTCGCCTTCCCCATTTACGACATTGGATTGACGAGACTGATCTCACTTTATCTCTTTAAGATTCGGAAGCGACTGAAAATCAAATAACGATAACCCAAGGTAAAAACCAAAGGCAATCAAAGAAAGATAGCGTAGCTGTGAAACCCACGGCTACGCTGTTTTTTTGGGATTCTCTTGTTTTTTGTTCGCACAAACCGTAGAAACGGGTCGTCGAAGGCGCCGACCCCTACCGAATTTAAGCGTAGCCGCAATGTTTCCACAAAACCGTCGATCCCTACCGGATTTGTAGGCAATTCAAAGGCTCCCTCCGGGAGGGAGCTGTCGCGGAGCGACTGAGGGAGAGC
>JAZORA010000116.1:0-2357 GCA_045656365.1 Eubacteriales bacterium
CTCATAATCCATATCCATCAGAACAAAATTCGTCTCGCCCGTAGCGGAAAGGTCGCCAAAGCCACGAAAATCGCAGGGGCTCTCCGATAGGATCACGTGGATCGCCGCAGGCGCGTTCAGGTAACTTACGTACGCATAACGCTCTTCCTTTTTATAAAGAGAATAGTGGTTCTCGCCAATCCGATTCTCGTAGCACGCCTCATATCCGTCCGCCTTGATGAGCGCCACCACCGCCTCGAAGCGATCCAGCTCGATGGCGTCCCGATAAAAACCGAGACGTTCGTGGGCGCAGGGGTAGACCACCGTCTTCGCCCCAAGACACTCGACCAGCATTTCCTTACTCAACATGATAAAGTCCTCCTTAATGATTCGGTACAATCAGATCGCGCCGTCCTTCTTTTTTTGCGCGATCAAAAAATTTTTTCGGTATTCGAGAGGCGACGCCCCCATGTATTTCTTAAAAAATATGTAGAAATACGACGAATTGTGGAAGCCGCACAGCCGTCCGATCTCCTCCACCGCCAAGCGCTCTCCGCTCTGCAGAAGCTCCTTTGCCCGATTCAAGCGGCAAAGATCAAGAAAATCGTGAAGGGTGCAATCGGCAAAGGTTCGCAGGTCGCGATCCAGCTTGGAGCGGCTGATGGAAAATTCCTTCGCCACGCTCTCCGAGGAAATATCCTGCATATAGTTCTCCGCGATATAGCGGAACACCTTTTGAATATAAAAACGGAAATTTCCGTAGGTATGAACCCGATTTTCAGGGCAGATTCGGAAAAGCATATTCAGGAAGAGGGCAAACGCGAGCTCCTTTTCCTTGCCGCCAAGGCCGTATGCGGCGTCCGCCGCCGTCCGCGCCACGGGAAGCAGCAGAGACGCTTCCTCCTCGGTCAGCTCAAAAAACAAAATCTCGGGATTGTTCAGGCGCAGAGGCGCATACTGCCCCTCCCGCAGATGCTCCAGCGTTTGTTCGGTGAAATAAAAGCAGAACCGAGGATAAGGCTCGTCGGTCAGCGAGGACATGGAGTGAATCGAGTACGGAGGCGAGATCACCACACAGGGCGTATCACAAACGTACTCCTTACCGTTGAGAACCAACTGCTGGTTGGTCCTTTTCGGGCAGAAATAGACCTCGTATTGGGGGTGAAGATGCAAAAAATGCATCACCCTCGGCTCGATCTTGTATTGGGTAGCGGGAAGCATTCCCTTGTCACTTAGAAATTGATTTTTCATACGTTTGTTCCGTTTTCATTGATTTTGACGCAACGCGCCCAGATACTAAGAATATTATACCACAATCCGACTTCGTTTGCAACACCTTATTCGCTCGTTTTTTAGATTCTTCTTCAAAATCAAGACTATATTTCGTCGAAACGGAATAAAACTTTATTTTTTCAACATCCGGAGAAACGCGACCCACTCAGTTTTTTTGGTAAATTAAAAAAATGAAGCAACCGACACCGCCGCATTGCTTCATTTTTTCGCAGATATGCTCTTTATTCCGCATCCTTGCGGCATTCGTGATCCAACCAGATCACGCCCAGATTAAACGCCTCGTAAAGTCCGTTCTTTGCTCCCTGTCTGAGGATCTTATTGGGATCCTTCGAATCCACCACCTGAATCAGGATCTTGTCGGGCAGCTCGTTTTCCTTATAGGACATGATCTCTAAAATCAAAATGCACTTTTCGTTCATGTCGCCGTAGATGATGGTGTTTTCCTCACGCACCAACGGCCATCCGCGATATTCCAAATACTTACCGCTCACTTTTTCTCTCGCCTGTGCCATGCTATCTCCTCCATTCTTCTCTATTGATGATCCGACGCCATGCTCCACGGCGCCGTTATTATACAAATTGATTGATATATTATACCACAAGGGTAGAAAAAAGTCAAGGCGTTTTGTGAATTTTAAAGAATTATCGGTCCTCGCCGCATTCCGTCCCCCGCCGATCGGGCCTTGACGAGTCCCAAGGTAAAGAGAGCGTCGACCCGCTCGGCAAGCAAAGACTGTCGAGCCGATCTCGGTACGTCGGCAGGCTTGGTGATCACGGGAATCCCCGCGCTCCTTCTCTTCTCTGCCAAAAGCGACCGCCCCCGCTCGTTTGCGGCAAGCAATCTGGTATAGACGGGCAAGCTCGACAAATCCTCGCTCCGCACACCGCAAAGACAATAGAGGATCACGCGGCGCAGATGGGCATCGGTATACCGCTTGGTTCTCAGCTCCCGCAAAAAGCCTTCAAAATCCACGGCATCACGTGCCGCGTGGCAAAGCCGATTGCCAAGTCCGCCCTCACAGCCCACAATCTCTTCAAAATCCTTTCCGTCGTGCAGACGAAAATAAGCAAGAATCGCCCGTCCG
>JAZORA010000117.1:0-4578 GCA_045656365.1 Eubacteriales bacterium
AATGACCATTCTCGCTACCCGCTCTTGCGGACAGCTTGACTATTATATCATACCTCCTTCCCCTTGTCAATACCTTTTTTGAAATTTTTTAAAAATTTTTTCAAAGGTGTTTTCTCGGTCTCTTCGGTATGATCTCCTCCGCCTCATCAGCGCGGCTTGTGTATTTTAGCATAATTCGAGCCGCTTGTCAAGAGTTTTTCACGATTTTTTTCATTTTATGCATGGTTTTGTCTGTTTGCACAAATAATACCTCTATCCTTCCCCCTTGGAGGTAAAAAAATGACGACGCTACTGTTCCGAACCTGTATGATTTACTTTCTTTTGGTCATCGCCATGCGATTGATGGGAAAGAGACAGATCGGCGAGCTGGAAATTTCGGATCTGGTCACAACCTTTTTAATATCAGAGCTTGCCTCTCTCCCCATCACCGACAACAGTATTCCCCTCTCACACTCCATAGTTCCTATTCTTACCCTCGTAACCTTCGAGGTGCTTTCCTCTGCGCTCCTCGCCACCTTCCCCCGCTTGAAGAATCTTCTTTCCGCCCGTCCCTCAACTCTGATCCGTGACGGGAAATTCTGCGCGGGTGCCATGAAGCAGGCGCGGCTCTCCGCCGACGAGCTGATCAGCGAGCTTCGGCAGAAGGACATTACCGATCTTTCCGAGGTACGGTATGCCATTCTGGAGCAAAACGGCAAGATCTCGGTCATTCCCAAGGCAAGATTTCGCCCTCCCAACGCGGATCAATTAAACATCCGAGTCAAGGACGAAGGATTGTTCCATATTATTATTGATAAGGGTGTATTGAACGCCCACAACATTCGGGAATTGAACATGAGTGAGCAGCAGGTCATGAACATTCTCGCAAAATAGGATCTGTCCCCCAAGGAGGTTTACCTTATGATGATCCGCGACGAGGGAGCGGTACAAATTCTAAGAAAGGACGAGGTCCAATGAAATCCCTGATTGTAACCGTGATACTTTTTTGTCTTCTGTTGGGGGCAATTATCCTCAATTCCATTTTGGTACACCGCACGGTCGACCACCTGAACGATCTTCTTTCCCAAATAGAATCCGTCACCGATCAAGACTCAACCTTATCGGAACTGGAGACGTATTGGGAAAAACAAAAGAAATTTCTCTCGCTCTCCGTAAGCTTTCGGGATCTGGATCACGTGGAAGAAACCTTAGTGGGGCTTCGATGGGCGTACGATGAGCAAGATGAAAAGGAGTTTCGCAAATATCACGCGCTGCTAACCGACGCCGTGGCAGAGATCGCGCGCATCGAGCGGTTATCCTTGGAAAATCTATTTTAATATTAATATAATATAATGAAAGAAACCGATCCATGGAACCGGTTTCTTTTTGTATATTCGATTCACTCCCTTCGCAGAAGGGCAAAGTACGCAAGTGCCCGTTTTTTCATGCGAAAGGCGCTGCTACGGGAAATCCCCAAAAGCTCCGCGCACCGCTCCACCGACTCACCGCGTATGTAATGATAATATAGAAGCAATTTTTCATCACTGTTGTCCATTCGCATCAAATCGTGGCGGATCGCAAACATACGCGCCCGCGCCAAAGGAAGGTCCTCGGGCAATTCGCCCTCCCCCTCCTCAAACCCAAAATAGGTCCGCTCGTATCGATCGAGCCGCAAGAGCTTTTGGTTCAGACCGTATCCCTTTAAATAATCCTGCGCCCGCGAAATCTCCTCGCTGGGCACCTCCTTCCATTCTCTTAATTCCTCGTTTCTTTTTTGTTCCTTCAAATCAGATCCCTCTATAATCGTTCGATTTTCCTAATTATCTTCCAAATTAAAAACTGCATTTCTTTCTTCGGGTTTCACTGTTTTTCTCTCGTCTTTTGACCGAGGCTCCGTTCTTCGAAAATCAAAAATCTCGTCCTGACCTCTTCGCCTTTTTCGTCTCCGATATTCCGATTCATATCTTGGGCAAGCCGAAGGGCAACGGTATTGCCTACATATTTCGCACATATTCCTTTCTGATCACCTCCTTATTTTTCGATCATATTCAACCGAATCCTCCTCTTTTCTTCAAAGATTCAAAAAATAATTCTTGACAACGAGTCGGTTTCGGGTTATAATATCCTTAGTGACTATATTATAACGGATTTCCGAACTATTGTCAAGTATTATTTCGCATTTCCGTAATATTTGTATAAATTGACAAAAAGGAGGCGCCATGAGTTATTCTAACTTTGAGCATCTGCTAAAAATCAACGGGACCACCGTCTATCGGGTCGCAAAATCCACGGGGATCTCGGCGAGTACCTTTTCCGACTGGAAAAACGGACGATCCACCCCGAAAGCTGACAAAATGAAACGGATTGCCGATCACTTTGGCGTTTCTATGGAATATCTTCTGGGCGGAACAGAGGAAGCACTCCTTTCCCATCCTCAGGAAACCTTACTCCCCATTATCGGCGAGATCCGCGCGGGATCGCCTATTATCACCAATGAAACGATCCTCGGCTATGAGTGTGCCGACGTAGATAACTCGGACGAATATTTTTATCTGAAGGTCTGCGGCGACAGCATGAAAAACATCGGCATGATTCATGGATCGCTCGTCCTCTTTCACAAGCAGCAATACGCCGAGGACGGCGACGTGGTCGCCTGTCTCGTGGGAGGCGACAGCGCCACGGTCAAACGCTTCCGCCGTTCGCAAAAGAATGTCTTTCTTCTTCCCGAAAACGAGGACTATCAGCCGATCCGTCTGAGCACCGACGATTTTGAATCGGGTGAGGCGCGGATTCTCGGCGTTGCCAAAGAAGTCAAAATCAAGCTTTGATCAAAGGAACACACCATGATCGTATTAAACGTTGATAATCTTTCCCTTTCCTTCGGCACAAAGTCGATCCTTGAGGGGATCACCTTTTCGCTGGACGAGAGAGATCATCTGGGAATCATCGGTGTCAACGGTTGTGGAAAATCCACGCTGTTTCGTCTGATTCTCGGAGAATACGAGCCCGACGAGGGCGCGGTTTACATTTCAAAGAATAAAACGGTGGGAATCCTCCGACAGGATGACGCCTTTTGCGATTTCGAGGGAGAGGACGGAGAGGCAAGCGCCCTTGAGGTCATGTACCACTCCTTTCCCGAGCTGCTCGCCGCCGAGGAGCGGCTTCGCTCTTTGGAGGAGCAACTTAAAAACGGTGCGGATGGACGAACCGAGGAATCCCTCGCGGCGGAATTTGCGACTCTCAATGAGCGCTTTATTCGGGATGGCGGCATGGAGTTCCGTTCCCGTTGTGCCTCGACCCTTCAGCGAATGGGCTTTGACGAAGAAAGCATGCACCGCCCCTTCTCTTCCCTGAGCGGCGGTCAGCGAACCCGTCTTGCTCTATCCCGTGAGCTTTGCCGTGAACCCGATTTGCTCCTTCTCGACGAGCCTACAAACCATCTTGACGTGGAGACCCTCGGTTGGCTTGAGGTTTTTTTGGCAAATTATAAAAAATGCTTACTTGTCATCTCTCACGACCGATATTTTCTTGACCGTGTCACAAACAAGACCCTTTGTATTGAGTATCAACGCGCCAAGCTGTACGGCGGAAACTATACAAAGAGCATGGCACAAAGAAAAATCGATCGGGAGATCGCCGAAAAGCATTACAAAAATCAGCAAAAGGAGATCGCCCGTCAGGAGGCTTACATTGCCCAGCAAAGGGCGTGGAATCGGGAGCGAAACATCGTGGCGGCGGAAAGCCGTCAAAAGATGCTGGACAAGATGGTACGCTTGGAGCGCCCAAAAGATGCCCCCGAGTCCATCAAGATCCGCTTTGCCTCGGCTTCGGTCAGCGGAAACGACGTACTGATCGTCAAGGATCTTGCCTTTGGCTACTCCTCGTCGCCCTTATTTGAAAGGCTATCCTTCCTCGTCAAGCGGGGAGACCGACTCTTTCTCGTTGGACCGAACGGCTGTGGAAAGTCCACCCTTGTCAAGCTCATGCTGGGCAAGCTGACCCCCTCGGCAGGCTACGTGGAGGCAGGTTATAACGTAAAGATCGGCTATTACGATCAGGAAAACCAAAACCTGACCCCCTCAAATACAGTTCTCGACGAGCTTTGGAACGCCTACCCAACCCTGACCGAGCTGACGATCCGATCGACTCTGGCGCGATTCCGTTTCGTGGGCGAGGACGTATACAAATCGGTATCCGACCTCAGCGGCGGCGAGCGGGCGCGTCTGACTCTCTCCAAGCTGATCCTCTCCGAGGTGAATCTCTTGATCCTTGACGAGCCGACAAACCATCTGGACATCGACTCCCGCGAGGCGCTGGAGGCGGCGTTGGAGGAATTTGACGGTACGGTGATCACCGTGTCCCACGACCGATATCTCATCGGCAAGCTTGCCACACGTCTGATTGATCTGACTCCCAATGGAGCGGTCGATATCCGTGTGGAAAAGCAGGGCGATGGATACGAGGAGCTTTGCCGAGACCGTCAGGCAAGACTGAACCGAGCAAATGCCCCTCCCCAAAAGCCAAGCGAAGCCGCCACAGAAGCCAAGGATACGACACTCTCCCAAAAGGAGCAGTATTTGAAGAGCAAGCAGGAAGCCG
>JAZORA010000118.1:0-6410 GCA_045656365.1 Eubacteriales bacterium
TGAAGGCAAGACGCGAGGCGGCAAAAAATTAATCGAATAAAAAATCGTAGCCTAAATATTCGGCTACGATTTTTTATTTTACGAATACGGCTCGGTTTGATCGGTCAATCCCAAAATGTAATCGGTTGACGTTCGATAAAATTTAGCCAAGGCGATCAAACAAGAAAGGGGCAGCTGCCGTTGCTCGTTTTCGTATTGCGAGTAGGTATTTTGTTTTACCCGTAAATATTCAGCAACCTCTCTTTGGGTCAGGTCGTGATCTTCTCTTAAATCCCTGATTCTCATATCGATTCTCCTCAAGCTTTATTGAAGAAATTATAACATTTCACATTTCGAGATATTTACAATAATCTCAAATTGTGATATTGTTATCTTATAAACCGTTTTTTAAGGAGAAATATAGAATGAAAAGCATCATTGAAGAATTATGGTATGGCAATCTTGATCCCAGCATGAGTTCTCGACACTTGTCAAAAGAAGCCAAGGAGTTACTGAATTATATGGCAATCCATCATGAAACTTTAAACAATGGTTTTTCAGAAGAACAAAAAGAAGTGTTTGAAAAATTCGAGGATTGTAGTCGTGAGTTGAATGACATCAATGAGCGAGAAATTTTTACTTATGCATTCCGTCTTGGCGCGAGAATCGCATTTGAAACCATGTCGTGGAACGGAGAATAACAAAAAATCGTAGTCGAAAATGTTCGGCTACGATTTTTTGTTTTATGCTTGATATTGGCGCATCATTTTCTTACGCCGCCAGAAGCTTTTCAAGAACCGCAAGACGGACGCAGACCACCAGAACCTGCATTGCTACGCGCAATTCCTCGTTGGGGGGGAAGCTGGGAGCAATTCGAATGTTGCTGTCCTGAGGATCGTTGCCGTAAGGATAGGTCGCGCCTACCTTCGTCAGGGTCACGCCTGCCTTTTGGCAAAGCTCATAGGTTCTCTTCGCGCAACCCTCTACCGTATAAAGGCTGACGAAATAACCGCCCTTGGGACGGTTCCAGCGCGCCGCGCCGGTTCCCTCCAACGCTTCGCTGAGAACCTCGTCCACGATTTCAAACTTGGGGCGAAGGATCTTTGCCAGATCCATCATGTGCAGTCGGATGTTCTCCGCGCTTCCAAAGTACTTGACGTGGCGGATCTGATTGATCTTATCGTGACCGATGGTCTGAATGCCCATGATTCCCTTGATCTGAACCAAATTCTCAAAGGATGCCGCCAAAATCGACACACCCGATCCGGGGAAGGAGATCTTGGAGGTCGAAGCAAAGTAAAAGACTCGATTGTCGTTTCCGTGCTTCCGACATTCCGCAAAAATATCCAAAAGCTCGTCGCCGCCCTCCTCGTAAAGCTCGTGAACGGCGTATGCGTTATCCCAGAAAATACGGAAATCGGGCGCCGCCGTCTTCATCGTTGCGAAGCGGCGTACCGTCTCGTCGGAGTAGGTATATCCGTCGGGGTTGGAATACTTGGGACAGCACCAGATTCCCTTCACCATGGGATCGCTTCCAACCAGCTTCTCTACCATGTCCATATCGGGACCCTCAGGGCCGATGGCAACGGGGATCATCTCAATACCAAGGGATTCGCAGATCGCGAAGTGACGGTCATATCCGGGAGCGGGGCAAAGGAAACGGATCTTCTCCTCGCGGCACCAGGGTCTTTCGCTGCCCACCACGCCGTAAAGCATGGCACGCGCGACCGCGTCGTACATCAGGTTCAGCGAGGAATTTCCCGCAACCAGAATGTTTTCCATCGGAATCTTCAACAGCTCGGAAAACAGATATCTTGCCTCGGGGATTCCCTCCAGAATACCGTAGTTACGGCAATCCACACCTGCCGAGCTCTGACAGTCCTCCGGCTCGCTGATACAGGTCAGCATATTGGTCATCATATTCAGCTGATCCCGACTGGGCTTACCACGGGAAAGATCCAAGGAAAGGTTCTTTCCGAGACACTCTCTATATTCCTGCTCCATGCGGCTCTTTTCCGCCAAAAGCTCTTCCTTCGTCATCTGAAAATAATTCATAGCTCCTCCAAACATTTCCCTATCGATAGGGTACAAAAAATTCACTTTATGTATTGTACCATACTTCTTTCAAAAAAGCAAGAATTATTTTTCAATTTTGCAAAATGTTCACAAATTGTTCTTATTTATCCGTTATTTATCCAAAATCTCCGCGCAATTTCTGCAAGAGATTGTGAATTTCCTGCAAATTGAGGGTTTTTCCAGTGTGCGGGAAACAGGGCTCGGTATTTTGGCGTAGCGTAACGGTCGTCCACGAGAACCACGATTCCCCGATCCTCGTCACGGCGAATGACCCGCCCCGCCGCCTGAAGCACCTGGTTCATTCCCGGGTAGGTATAGGCGTAGTCGTAGCCCTGCCCTATGCTCTGCTCAAAATACTCCTCGATCATGTTCCGTTCGTTGGAAAGAGAGGGCAAACCCACGCCGAACACGATCGAACCGATCAGACGACTTCCCGGGAGATCCACTCCCTCGGAAAACGCGCCGCCCAAAACACAAAAGCCCACGCGCAAATGATGAATATCCTCTCGAAACGAGCGCAAAAACTCCTCTCGCTCCCCGATGGTCATTCCCTGCTTCTGAACCACCGTCTCTACCTTGGGATATTTTTTCCGAAAGGCGCGTAGTGTTCCCTCAAGACAAGAGTAGGAAGGAAAATATGCAATATAGTTTCCCGCCTTAGCGCTGACCGTGGCGGCAATGACGGTGGCGTATCGGCTGTAATTTTTTTCCCGATCCTCCGCTCGCGTGCTGACGTAATCCGCCACCGCCACGCAAAGGTTATCGGGATCAAAGGGAGAAGGAAGAGCGATGCTGATCGCTCGTTTCGCTCCGCCCAGCACGTCGCAGAAATACTCGGGCGGCGTGAGTGTCGCCGAGAATAGAATGGCGGCGTGGGCGCGGTTGAGAAGGGCATCCATGGTCGGTGAGGGATCCAGACAATAGGATTTGACCAGCGTGTCTCCTCCAAACAGCTCTACGTAGCAAAGAAAGCCTCGGTCAAAGCATTCGCCGATCGTCAGATACTCCCGCACACGCGAAGCAAGGCGGTCCACCGATCTCCAAAGCATCTCAGGCACACGGTTTTCGTGTTTTCTCAGCCAGGTATCGCATTTTTTTCGGAAGATCTCCATCTCCCGATTCAAGCCCTCAAGAGGCTCATGACTCATATAAAAGCCCAGATCTCTTCCCTCCGCATCCTTCGAAAGCTCACCTCGGCACAGATTTTTCAAGCGACGAAGGGTAAGGATCGCCGCCTCCAGCATCTGCCGAAGCTCGCCCTCCTCCTCGGGAAGGTCGGAAAGCAGTCCTTCAAATTCCGAGCGGCGAAGCACCGCCGAATACATATCCCTTGCCCGATCGGCAAGATTGTGTGCCTCGTCGATCAGGAAAACGTATTTTCCTCCTTTTCCCTCAGAAGAAAAATAACGGCGGAAATACGCCGTAGGGTCAAAGGCGTAGTTGTAGTCGCAAATGATCACGTCCGAAAGCTCCGAAAGATCCAGCGACAATTCATAGGGACAGACCCGATGGCGTCTCGCTACCTGCGTGATCAGGGAGCGAGGATAACCGTTTCCGTGAGCAAGAAGCTCTCGGAGTGCCCCCTCGACCCGATCGTAATACCCTCTCGCATATTCGCAACGGGAGGCATCACAGCGGGAACGTCCCTCCATGGGAAGCCCCACCATAGGCGGACAAGCGCAGATCTGCTCCTTGGCGGTGATCACGACGGTTCGCAGACGCGCACCGCCCTCAAACAGCTTTGCCGAGGCACGGTACGCCTCGCTTCGGGTACTCGCCTTGGCAGTCAGGTAAAAGATTTTATCCACCGTTCCCTCGCCCAGCGCACGCACGGCAGGATAGAGAGAGGAAACCGTCTTTCCCGTTCCCGTGGGCGCCTCCACAAAGAGCCGCTTTCCTCGACGAATGGCAGAATAGGTCTCGCGGATCATAATCTCCTGTCCCTCTCGCAGTTCAGGATACGGGAAGGGCGCCGACGCGGCGGCGGGAAGCTCCTCGCGCTCTCGTCGAATCAGGTGCTCCGCCCGCCAATGGATTTTTGAAAGCAGCTCTGAGTAGAACGCCTTCAATTCCTCAATGGAAAAGCGATAGCGAAAATATTTCGTTTTTTTCTGCTCCGCATGATAATAGGTCAGGCGGGCACGGATCGAGGTAAGGTTTTCTCGGCTTGCCAAAAAGTACGCATAGCACTTCATCTGTCCGAGATGCTCCGCGCGGGGCGGCGCATAAAAATCCCGTGCGTGAACGCAAAGAACCAGATCCGATTCCACGCCTCCGTCGGGATAACGAACGAGACTGCTGTCTCCCCCGCTGACGGCATAGGTAATTCCCTCTGCGAGTGTGGTATGAGTGAAGGAGCAATCCGTATGATAATACCCTCCCGCCTCGGCTTGCAGAAGACGGCAGATCTCGTTTCCGTCCCGACGGTCAAAAAGATATTCAGTCGTGGGGGTATAGCCAAGGTCTCCCTGCCGCAGGGCAAGCTCACAAAGGAGTCTTACCGACAACTCCACGGTACAATTTTCCGATTGATAGCGCATAAGAGCTCCTTTCCCGATGCTTCCATCGTTTCATCTTGGTATTATTATATCATGAAATCGGAAGTCTCGTCAATATCCGCGCCATGGAATTTCCAATATTTTAGGGGTACCAATTTGCGTGTGAGCCGATTATAATTGTATTAAGAATCTTCAAGGAGGTACGCCCCATGGAAATGATCCCTGTCACCGAGCATAAACTAAAAATTATCATGGAAAAGGAAGATCTGAAAAATTTTGAGCTATGTGCCGACGATCTGGATTATGGCAATACCGAAACCAAGAGAATGCTATGGACCCTTCTTTCCGAAGCAAAAAGAGAGCTTGGCTTTGACACCGACGGCTATCGCATTCTCGTCCAGCTTTTTCCCTCAAGGGACGGTGGCTGTGAGCTGTTTATCACCAAGACCGACTCGTTTCCCTCTTTACATACCGACGGGCAGATTTATGATAAGCGTTCCGGTGAAGCAAGTGAGACGGAAGAGCGGGTTGGCGTATTCCGTTTCGAGCGAATGGATCATCTGCTGGCGGTATGTCGGCGGTTGCGCGCCATCGGCTATGCCGAGCCAAGCGAGGCGTACATCAGCGACGAAGGGCGCTATTATCTGTTTCTTAACGGACTATCCCCCATTGGATTTCTTGTGCCCGACGAATTTTCCTTTGTCGGGGAATACGGAACGAATGAGAGCGAAGCGCTGACCCGCGGATTTCTCTCGGAGCACGGACGAATGATTTGTGAGAAAGCAGTTGAGCGTCTGGGCGCTTTCTGAGTCCGCTAACAGAAACTCCCCCCACCGCATATAGTAAGGGAGAAGGAACAAAGGACCTGATTGGACCTTTTCTTCAAAACGAATCGAAATGATTTGACGGAAAGGAGCAATATGATGAATCCATCTCCAAACGGAAACGAATCCATGGGATATCTGATCGTCAAGGTCAGCACCGCCCGCGGGGCGATCCCTCTGGAGGGGGCAACGGTCGTGATTCGGGGAGGAACGCCCGAAAGCTCGGGCGCGCTTTACTCCCTCAGGACCGACCGCGACGGAAAGACCCCCCAGATCTCCCTCCCCACGCCCCCACGCTCCATGTCGCAGACGCCGGGAGGCGGAACGCCCTACGCTACCTATCAAATCGAGGTTTTCAGGGAGGGCTACGTGCCCCTCTCCTTTGAAAACGTTCCCATCTTCCCCTCCATCGTATCCATCCAGCCTGCCGTAATGGTTCCATCTCCCGAATATTACGGAGACGCGCTTCCCTATTACTCGGCAACGGTGATCCCTCCCGAGGATGCCGAAACCGCTCTGTAGGAGGTGGCGTGATGAATGCCAATCTACCCACCATTCCCTCCACCATCACCGTCCATCTGGGCGCCCCCGACCAAAACGCCCAAAACGTAACGCTTCCCTTTGTGGACTACATCGCCAACGTGGCATCCAGCGAGATCTATCCTACCTGGCCCGAGAGTGCCATTCGCGCCAATATTTACGCACAAATCTCCTTCGCCCTCAATCGGATCTATACCGAATATTATCGGGTACGCGGATACGATTTCGATATTACCAACAACACCGCCTTCGACCAATATTTCGTCAAGGATCGGGATTTGTTTGAAAACATCACGCAGATCGTGGGTGAGATTTTTGACAGCTACATCGTAAGACAAGGAAGTGTGGAGCCGCTCTTTGCCCAATACTGCAACGGAACCACCGTAACCTGCGAGGGTCTTTCTCAATGGGGAACCGTCTCTCTTGCCAACGAGGGCTACACCCCTTACGAGATTTTACAATATTACTACGGAGACGATATCAATATCCGAAC
>JAZORA010000119.1:0-9854 GCA_045656365.1 Eubacteriales bacterium
GCTTTTTTTGTTCAATACAGTTTATATTTCAGTCTGAGATTATCGGCAATCATGGCAATGAATTCCGAATTGGTGAAGTCGGAGGCCAAGCGGTCTTAGGAAGACAATGGTTCCACTCAACTCCTTGGCTCACAGAACGACATGGCTACGATCCGACTTGCTTTTTTTGTTCAATACAGTTTATATTTCAGTCTGAGATTATCGGCAATCATGGCAATGAATTCCGAATTGGTGGGCTTGCCGCGGTTGTTTTGGATCGTGTAGCCAAAGTAGGAGTTCAGGGTATCCACGTCGCCCCGATCCCACGCTACCTCAATGGCATGCCGAATGGCGCGTTCCACGCGAGAGGTGGTGGTCTGGTATTTCTTTGCCACCGAGGGGTAGAGAACCTTGGTAACCGAGTTGATCATTTCCGAATCGCGGACGGTCAGAAGAATCGCCGTACGGAGATACTGATACCCCTTGATATGGGCGGGGACACCGATCTGATGAATGATCCGCGTGACCTGTGTTTCAATATCGGGGGTCTTGTCATGCTCGGCTGTGTCGGCTGTGTCGTTTACTCCTTGGGCGCGGGCGGCAACCAGAGAGTAGATATGTTGGCAGAGACTATCCATGTTGTAGGGCTTCAGGAGGCAAAGATCCGCGCCTGCGTGAGCCGCCTCCATAAAAATACTTTGGTTGGAAACCATGGATACGATGATAAACGCGGGCGGGAGATCCTCTCCAAAGTGCAGAGATTTGCAATTTCTCAGAACGCCGATGCCGTCAAGCTTCGAGAGCCAAACATCCAGAATTGCCACGTCGGGATGAAAGCGTCCGATCTTGATGAGTGCCTCCTCCCCGTTGGATGCCTCTTCGATCTCGCGAAATCCGTACCGACGGAGCTCGGCTGCCAGTGCTTGCCGACCGGACGGATTTTCGTCGGCAATCAGTATTTTCATGTTGTTTTCCATATTATCCTCCAATTTTATCTGTTGATATACATATTTTACCATAAACTGGTAAAAATTTCAAGATATATGGAATAAATTTCCATTGTTAATTTTCACAATCTTTGTTATGATTTCTTGGCAAACTTGTGGATGGAAACAAAGAAAATGAGAAATAGGTGATAAAAAAGGCGCAATTTGACGAGTTATTGTATTGCTTTTTTGTAAAAATATAGTATAATGGTTTTATAGACAAGCGAAAGGGGAAGAGTATGAAAGAATTATCATTTGTTTTGACAGCGATCTTACTTGTGATCTGTATTCTGTTCAGTGCCTGCGCAAAATCTGACGTTCCTCCCGTAGAGACGGATGAGGAGACCACCTTTCTTGAAACCGAGACTGAGACCGAAAGCGAAACCTGGCCCGAGGGTCCCGTTACCGTGAAGGAATGTTATTTGCCCGAGACGATCGCGGCGGAGGTCAAGGCGAACTTTGAGGGGAAAAAGGACAAGTACAGCGCGTTTTCCGCGGACAATGCACCGTATGCGCTTCACAACATCTATGCGATCGCCAATTTGACGCTTCAAGCGATCACCATTCCCGTGTATGAGACAAAGGAAATCGACAAAGACGGTAATTTTACTTTGACGGTTTACGTTACGGGAAATTCCTACGAGGGATTGCGTCGAGCTCCGGCGAAGAGTGCGGAGTACACCTTGAAGGTCAGCGCGAATCAGTATGGCTTAAAGGCAAATCAGACGGAGGTGTGCCGCTATATCACCGTAGACGTCAGTTCTTATCACATTGAACTGACAGCGGATGAAGGTCTTGCCTTCTTCAATCCCGAAGGTACAGATACTCTGATTCCTTCGATGATCGTAGACGACGGTTCGCGCCACGATCTGCTGAATCTCTTTTACGCGGATTTTCCCGACAATATCGGAAGCTTCTGTAAGGTAGGAACCGAGTCTTTGTTTTCCTCTCTTAATACCTTGCTTTTTGATTTTGAGTGGGAGAGAACCTACGAATCCTACGAGGAGTATCACAACGCTTCCAATCAAGACGCGATTTATGAAGAAATGGTACGGACAATTGCTGAGAAGTACAAGGGTGGTTCTGTCTCGATCCTTGGAGACAGTATTTCTACCTTCGAGAATATTTCCAACAACCCCTCCTACAATTCTACGATCAAAACCAGTCGCGATTACTATTACCCCCACGCAGGCTACGATATCTATGACAAGAGCGAGACCTATTGGGGAAGATTCCTGCAGGATACCAAGCTGTCTCTTGCGGTGAACAATTCCTGGAGCGGCTCCCGCGTGTACGGAAGAACCAACTTGGAATGCATGCTGACGCGCTCGACCCAGCTGCATCAGACCAAGACCGGCGGCGCTGAGCCTTCGCTGATTCTCGTATATATGGGTGTGAACGATTTGCGAAACCAAAGGGAGATTGGCTTTGGCGATTTGTATGAAATTTTGCAGAAAAAGGACGGACGAAGCGACGAAGAAAAAATTGACGCTTGGTTTAAAAAGCTTCTTTCAAATACCGATCTGACGGGTGAGATCAAGCGTGGTACGACTTACACGACCTTTGAACAGGCGTATGCTCTTTCGCTTTATTCCATGAAGACACGGTATACAAATGCGGATATCTACTGCTTTACCGTTATGCAGCACTATGATACGGTATACGGTGTGTATCCAAACTACAACAATACGACTGCTGCGGAAGATGCGGCAAAGTTCAACCGCATCATTCGTGCGGTGGCCGAATACTTTGAGGTAGGGCTTGTTGATCAGGATACGGGCGATTTCCGATTTGAGACGGCACACGCCTATACGAATGATAAGGAAGCGCTTCACCCCAATCTTTTCGGACATAAGAAGATGACCGAGCTTCTGGTAAAGACAATCTACCGGGACATTATGGCAGAATCATAAAAAAGAAATCAACGGCAAACCGTAGTTTGCCGTTGATTTCTTTTTATCGATCCTTCTTTTTGGGGATCAGGAGAACGATGAGGACGATGACAACGAGAACGACCACAATGGCAATGACGATGCCGAGCCAACCGATGCGGGTCGATTCTTCATTTCCGTCGGTGGTTTCGCTGCCTTCGTTGCCGATGATTCCGTCTTGATCCGATACGGCGCCGTCGGTGGCGTCCATACCCATGTCGCTGAGCGCCTCACTGACGCCCTCGCCTACGTCGCTGACCGCCTCGCCGACACCCTGACCCACGTCGCTGACGGCTTCGCCAACGCCGCGTCCCGCGTTGCGGACGTCCTCCCTCGCGTTATCCATCATTCCTGCCGCATGGGTGGGGAGGATCAAGGATGCGCTGAGTACACTCAAAACCACGGCGAACACCAGAAGCCAGACCGAAATACGGCCCGATTTCTTTTTTTGTAAAAGCTCCATTTTTTCTTCCTTTCCGATGCTTCTGCGTGACGAACACTCGCGTGTGTTACGCAGATCTTTCTTTTTTCTTAGTGTTCGCGATTCCGATGGCGTTTATTCCCGAATCCAAAATGAAATCCCGCTTAATTGGTATATAATTACAATCATCGACAAAAATATTGACACGACAGGACGCATATGATATAATGAAGTTGTAAAATTTTAAAATGAGAGGTGCTTTCAATGAAATATTGCGCAAAATGTGGCAAAGAATTATTGGATGAAGCGGTTGTTTGTACCGGTTGCGGATGCATGGTGGCTCCCGAAGCCGCTCCCGAGAAAAAGGAGTCGGTGCTCAAGACGGTCGCAAAGGTGCTTATGATCGTCAGCACGGTCTGTTACGGATTTCTTATTCTTCCTTTGGCATGGATGCTTCCGATGACGCTTACATATTGCAAGAAGGTGAAGAACGATCAGCCCATCTCTACGGGCTTCAAGGTTTGTATTTTGTTGTTCGTAAATCTTGTTTCGGGAGTTTTGCTTCTTTGCGATAACGATTGAGTCCGACGAAAAGGGAGGTTTGTACCATGAAATTTTGTACGAAGTGCGGACATGAGCTGGTAGATGACGCCGTGATCTGTCTGGCATGTGGTTGTATGGTAAGCGGCGCGGCTGCGCCCAAGAGGGAAGAGACGGTTGCGGAGGCTTCTTCCAAGAACCCCGACAAGCTGCCGGCGATTTTTAATTTCGTATTTACCCTTTCGACGGTGCTTTCTGTCTTCTTCCTGCTTCTTAGCTTGGCATTTCCCTATGCGGAGAAGTGGTTGGATGCGGTGTACGTTTATCCTCAGGTCGATCTTGCAATTTTTGCATGGCTCTTTTCCTGCCCCTCCGTGGGGTTCGGTATCGCAGGCTTTTCGGTGACTCTTTCAAGACATCTTGGTACCGAGAAGACACTGGGGGCGATCGCTCGCTTCGTGATGGGTGTAATGCTTTCCTTACTTTGCTTTATCGTGCTCGGTGCTTCTGCTTAATAAAAAAGGTAGGCGTGAATCATTCACGCCTACCTTTTTTATTTATTTTCGGAATGGGGACGGGTAAGATAAGCTACGCGGTCGTTACCCGAGTAGTCCTTGTAGACCTCGCAACGGTAGCCCTCCGCGGATGCGATGGCGGCAATTGCCTTGCCTTGATTCCAGCCGATCTCCAGAAGCAAAAATCCTGAGGAACGAAGATATTTTCCGTAATCCTTTACGATCGTTCGGTAGAAATTCAAGCCGTCGTCACCACCGTCCAGCGCCGCCTCAGGCTCATAGGAGAGCTCACGCTCAAGCAGCGGGATCTGCTCGGTTTCGATGTATGGAGGGTTGGAGAGGATACAGTCAAATTCGCCCAGACTCTCCATAAACGAAGAATCCAGCACATTGGCTTGGAGAAATCCGATCCGATCGCCGACTCTGTTGTTTTCGGCGTTTTCTCCCGCAACCTGAAGGGTCTTTTCAAAGAGATCCACAGCAACTGCCCGACAATCGGGGCGTGCGGCAAGGGTGGAGATCGCAATACAGCCGCTTCCCGTACAAAGGTCGATGAATCGAGCGCCCTCAGGCAACATGCGGACGGCAAGCTCTACGAGCTTTTCGGTATCCGATCTCGGGATCAGGGTGTCCTCGGTGACCCGATAGGTCTCGTGGCAGAAATCCCAATAGCCGCGGATATATTGCAGGGGGTAGTGAGAGCAACGCTTGATGATGGCGGTATCCAGATCGGGATTTTGAAAATCCTCGTCTCTTCTTTGCAAAAGCTCTGCTTTGTTGATATCACAAAAATGGCAGATCAGCATTGCCGCCTCGGCGCGGTCGTTCTCGATTCCTGCGTTTGACAGGGCATTTGAGATCTCGGTATAGGTCATGGAAATCCTCCGAAACAGGTTTGATGTTCTTATATTATAACAGATTTTTCGTCGAAAGAAAAGTGATTTTTAAAATAATTTTCAATTATTTTCCGATGGCAATAAAGAAATCCCCCCCGTCAGGCGGGGGGGATTTCTTTTGTCTTTATGACGAGAAGAATCGGTCTCCAAAGTTTTTCTTGCCGTATGCGACGGCGATAAACTTGGCAATGTTAATGTTTTCGGTTCTCTCACCGTGGAATACTTCCGTGCCGGGACCCAGAGCGAAAACGGGAACGTTTACGTTGGTGTGGGTGGAGGAGGTAAACTTATACACGTTTGCTTGCATAGAGTCACGTACGATGCCGCCTGTTTCGTGGTCCGCGGTAATGATCAGCGCGGTGTCGGGGTGGCAGTATACGAAAGCAATGACGTAGGAGATCGCTTTGTTAAAGCGAGTCACAGCGGCGGTAACCTGACTTGCGCTGTTGCTATGTCCGCCTTTGTCTGTGTACGCTTCCTCTACCATCATAAAGAAGGGAGCGTCGGATCCCGAGATCGTCAGGAGCGCTTCGCGAGTGGCGACGGTCAAGTCATCCCCCACGTTGCCGCGACAATACTCAATCTTCTTTTCTCGGATCAAGGTGTCGATCTCTGCTTGAAGCTGGGTCGTATTGTTTCTGCTCGAATTGTGGCAGAGGAAGGCGGCAGGGGTCGCGCCCGTAATGGGGTCTGTGGAGATGATCGCGGTCTTTGCACCATAGGCATCCGCCAGCTCGCGCACGTTCTGCACGCTCGTTCCGTTTTTGTTCAGACCGATTCTGCCGTTGTAGGTCTTATAGCCCGTTGCCAAAGCCGTTCCCGAAGCGGCGCTGTCGGTGAAATAGTTCGTTCCGTCGATAACGTCCTGGGAACGGGTAACGGCAGTACCGATGGCGGGGAGATAGTTGGCGGAGAAGGAGTCTAAGCCGTTATCCAACGCCAGATTGATATGGTTATGACCCATGCCGTCGCCAATCATGAGAATGGCGTTTCGGTAGGTGGAGGGGAACTCAAACTTCTTGAATTCCTCGGTCTTGGGGATCGCGTCAAGAGAAACGGTACGGTTCGTTCCCTCGCCGCCCATATAATCCTTTAGAAGCGCGCCCGCGCCCGCACAGACCTGAATATCCTTTCCTTGGATCACAAGCTTTGTGCCCTTTTGCATCAAAAGGTATTTTCCGCTGGGGATCGTCGAGGAAAGAGTGGATTCCGCGCGATTGGTTTTACCGATCAGGATTTCGTAATCGGTTTTGATCGTGGAGTCGTATACAACCTTCAGTCTCACACCCATTTGCTGTTCGATGGTGTCTGCCAGGTTGGTGGAGGTATAGTGGGTCAAAAGATCGGGGTTTTTGGGAATGACGATGCGGTATTCTCTCAGATCCACGCCGTTCAGGGTAGCCGAGAAGAGCGCGTAGTCTGCCAGGTGATAATATTCGTGTCCTGCCTCAATGCGCAGATTATTCTCCACCAAATATTCGGAGAAGAAATAATTGAACGCCGCCAGAGTTTGGCTCGAATCCGTACCGACCAGCGCGATCCGTCCGCTTTCCTCGTTGTGGGTTACGGCGTATTCGCCGTCACGCAGAAGCTTGGTGGCATCGGCGCTCTCCTGACGGTTGGTGCTGCCCACGAGGATCTCCTTTGCCGTGGCAGAGGGAGTCGAGTCGGTATCGGTTTCGGTGGTAAAGGAAACACCGTAATTGTTTTTAAACAAGCGAAGCTGAATCAAAACCGTGTTGCGAGTCGATTCGGCAAGATTCGAGCTGAGGATTACCTTGTATTCGGTCGTTCCGTCCTTGGTAACGTACAGCTTTTCCGCCGCGGGCGGCTCGGTTTCCTCGGGCTGTGGGGATTCCGTCGTGGATTCCGATTCCGCTTCGGAAGTGGATTCGGTCTCGGTAGCCTCTGTGGTACCATCCAGATCCAGATCCAGATCCCAAAGATTTTCCGAACAAGCCACAAACATCATGCTCAACATGGTGAGGGCAAGAATCAGAGCAAGAAGCTTTTTCAACATAAGGTTCTCCTTTTTTTAGATTTTCTAATTTCATTATAACAGATTTTTCCCAAAAGTCAAACAAATTTTTGTTTTGGGGGTTGGTTTTGGTAAATGGAGGCATACTATAAGGGAATCAATCCCAAAGGAAAGGGAGAAAGAAAGGAAAGGAGAAGCATGGAGAAGAATAAGAAGCAAAGAAGGATCACGGCTCCCATGGGAGGGAAGGTTATTTCTCTGGATCAGGTATCGGATCCCGTATTTTCGGATCGGATTCTCGGAGATGGGTGGGCGATCCTGCCCGAGGAGGGGAAGATCTACAGTCCTGTAAACGGACGGGTCACCTCGGTTGCCGAGGGGCGTCATGCCTATGGATTTGAATCGGAGGACGGACTTGAGGTGCTCGTTCACGTAGGAATTGACAGTGTTTCGCTGAAGGGAGAGGGCTTTCGATCTTACGTAAAGGAGGGGGATTCGGTGCGTGCGGGAGAGCTTTGCGCCGAGGTGGATTTGTCCCTTCTCAGAGAGAAAAACATTGCCGCTACCACCCCCGTTTTGATTTGCAATGCGCGGGAAGGAGAGGTGGTTCGAAAGACGTGCGGTGACCGTGTGGAAAAGGGAGAGGATCTGCTTTCCTGCGAGAAGGAGATTGCGCCCGACTCCATTCGGGCAGGCTCGGAAAAGAAAAAAGGCAGAGGCTTTGACTTTTTACAAAAGCTTGGCAAGGTTTTGATGGTGGTGATCGCAGTCATGCCCGCGGCGGGTCTTGCTATCAGTCTTGGAAAGCTTGTGGCAATGCTGGGTGCGGACGTGGCGTTCCTCGCGTCGGTGGGACGGATCACCGAAAATATCGGGTGGGCGATCATCGGCAATTTGCATATTTTGTTTGCGGTCGCCATCGGCGGCTCATGGGCAAAGGATCGGGCGGGGGGCGCGTTTTCCGCCTTGATCGCCTTTATTTTGATCAACAACATTACGGGCGCGATCTTCGGTGTGACGAACGAAATGCTTGCCGATCCCGAGGCGGTGACCAAAACGCTCTTTGGGGAAGAGATCCTTGTGGAAGGGTACTTTACCTCGGTGCTTGGCTCTCCCGCCTTGAATATGGGCGTGTTCGTGGGAATTATTGCGGGCTTCCTTGGCGGAATCCTCTACAATAAATTCTATAATTTCCGCGCGCTGCCCGATGCGCTTTCCTTCTTTAACGGCAAGCGCTTCGTTCCTCTGGTGGTGATCTTTTGGTCGCTGATCGTATCTCTTGTTCTGGCTGTGGTATGGCCCTTGGTTCAGCACGGCATTAACTCCTTTGGCGTCTGGATCGCCAACTCGGCGGATACCTCGCCCATTTTAGCTCCCTTCGTGTACGGTACGCTGGAGCGACTGCTCTTGCCCTTTGGGCTTCACCACATGCTGACCATTCCCATGAACTATACCTCCTTTGGCGGAAGCTACGTGATCGCCACGGGCGCCAATGCGGGTGTGACGGTGTTCGGACAGGACCCCTTATGGCTTGCGTGGGTCACCGACCTTGTGAATCTTAAGAACGCGGGAGAGATGGCGGCGTACGAGAATCTCCTTACAAGCGTGGTGCCCGCCCGATTCAAGGTGGGACAGATGATTGGCGCCACGGGACTTCTTTTGGGCGTTGCCCTTGCCATGTTCCGCCGCGTGGATCCCGATAAGCGAAAGCGATACCGTTCGATCTTCTTTTCGGCGGCACTGGCGGTTTTTCTGACCGGTGTGACCGAGCCCCTTGAATATATGTTTATGTTCTGCGCGATCCCTCTTTATATCGTATACGCCCTGTTACAGGGGCTTGCCTTTGCCTTGGCGGGCGTGGTGGATCTGCGGCTTCATTCCTTCGGAAACGTGGAGTTTGTTACACGGCTTCCCTTGAGCATCGGAGCAGGTCTTGGTAGAGACGTGATCAATTTCGTGATCGCATCGGTCGCATTTTTTGCCATCGGCTATTTCGTGGCGTATTTTATGATCGGAAAATTCTCGTACGCCACACCGGGCAGATTGGGGAATTATATGGATGAGAACGGTGAGGATTTTCGAGCGAAATCGGGGGACGGCGCTCGGTCGTCAAGCGACGAGGCAGAGCGGATCATCGCCCTCTTGGGCGGACGGGAAAACATCGTGCTGGTGGATTCCTGTATGACGCGTCTGAGGGTGACGGTAAAGGATCCCGATCGTGTGGCCGATGCCGATGCGTGGCGAGCCGAGGGCGCGCTGGGTCTTCTCAAAAAGGGAGAGGGGATTCAAGCCGTTTACGGTCCTCGTGCCGACGTATTGAAGTCGGATATCAACGATGCCCTTTAGGAGGTGAGGAGTTGAAGCTGTTAAGCCTGAATACCCACAGCCTTCACGGGGAGGATTTTGAGCGGAATGCCGCCATCTTTTGTGCCGCGCTCGTGGGGGAGCGTCCCGACGTGGTGGCACTGCAGGAGGTGAATCAGCCAAGAGACTGTCGTCCGCCTGAGGGTGAGCTTCCCCCGGGACACATTCCTTGCCGTACCGATATTCCCATGCGTCGGGGGAACTATGCTCTGCGGATCGCCGAGGAAATGGCGGAGCGAGGGGT
>JAZORA010000120.1:0-4206 GCA_045656365.1 Eubacteriales bacterium
GTCAGCCAGAAGCTCGGTCTTCTTTGCCGTATGACGGGGGAAGGACTCGGTGATCTTGTCGAGCATGGTCCAAACGCCCCAAAGCTTGGTAGCCGCGCCACAGAATACGGGCACGATATCGCCGTGAATAATACCCTCGTGAACAGCGTTGATCGCCTCCATGTGGGTGATCTCCTCGCCGTCGAAATACTTCATCATCAGATCCTCGTCGGTGCTTGCCACAGCCTCCATCAGCATGTCGCGGAACTTGGCAACCGCCTCCTTGGATTCCTCGGGAATGATCTCCACGCTATGACGTCCGTTGGCGTCAAATACGTGTGCCGTCTCGTCAATCAGGTCGATACAGCCCTTGACCTCGCCATCCTTAACCATGGGAATGGTCAGAGGACAAATGTGCTTTCCAAAGGTCTCATGGAGAGAGTCCAGCACTCTTGCGAAACGAGCGTCGTTGTCGTCAAATTTATTGATAAAGAAGGCGCGGGGCAGACCTGCCGCGTCGGCGTACTGCCATGCAAGCTCGGTACCAACCTCGATACCTGCCTTACCGTCTACCAGAATGACCGCGCTATCCGCTACGCGAAGAGCCTGGGCTACCTCGCCCACGAAATCCAGATATCCGGGGGTGTCAAGAAGGTTGATCTTTACGTCCTTCCACATGAGGTTCATCATGGATGCCGAGAGAGAGAATCCTCTCTTGATCTCTTCTGCGTCAAAGTCCGATACGGTATTTCCGTCGGTTACCTTTCCCAGTCGATCGCTTCCGCCCGTTAAATATATCATTGCTTCGGCAAGCGAAGTTTTTCCGCTTCCTCCGTGTCCAAGCAGTGCTACGTTTCTGATTCTTTTGGTTTCTACAACAGCCATTGGCTTTTCCTCCTTCCTTCCGCTTCGCGAAAAGATCACTTAAAATATATTTATATTTTTAGGACAATATCCGTCGATTTGCCCGAAAATATCGTAAGAAAAACGATTGATACAATTATTATACAATAAATCCCTTTGAATTTCAAGAGTTTTTTTGTGTTTTTCGGAGTACAAACGTAAAAATCTGCTCATTCTTTTTGTGTAATATATACAAAAAACGACTCGTTTTCAACGAGTCGTTTTGAATAATCAGTTTGTGGGCAATCCGAACAAGCGTTTCGTATTCTCCGCCGTTTGTCGAACGACCTCTTCATAGGAAACGTCCCAGACCTCTGCCAGGGTCCCTGCGGTATACGCAAGATAGCCCGAATGATTCAGCCGTCCTCGGAAGGGCTCGGGGGTCAAGTAGGGCGCGTCGGTCTCAAGGAGAACCCGATCTCTCGGTACGACTGCCGCCGCCTCCCTCGCCTTACGGGCGTTTTTGAAGGTCAGAACCCCCGAAAAGGATAGATACCAGCCTCTTCGACAAAGCTCCCGCGCCATCTCGGCGCTTCCGCTGAAGCTGTGAAACACACCCTGAACCTGGGGATGCCTGAGGATCATTTCAAAGCAATCGCCGTGTGCCTCGCGATCGTGGATCACCACGGGGAGCTTCAGCTCCTCGGCCAGAAGCATCTGCTTCTCAAAAAACTCCCACTGACGCTCCTTGTCGTAGGGCTGCCAATAGTAGTCGAGTCCGATCTCGCCCAGCGCGACGATCTTATGCTCTCTTCTCTTCTCGGGCGAATCGATCAGCTCACGAAGCCTTTGAATCTCCTCGTCCGCGCTTCCCGTAAGCGCTTGCGCGTCCTCGGGATGAATCCCCGCCGCGACGAACATATGGGGAAAATTCTTCGCCTGCTCGATGCATCGCAGAGCGTTCTCGGGACGGGTTGCCACGTTGATTACCGCCGCAATCCCCTCTCCGAACACCCGTCGACGAAGGATCTCCTCCACGCTCTCCTCTCCCCCGTCAAAGCGAGTGTCAAAGTAGTGGGCATGGGAGTCAATGATCCCTGCGGGCGTCTTGTGAAAATGCTCTATCGTTTCTTTCATCATGAATCAAAATTCCTTTTTCAGGCTACGTTGGAAAAGGCCCTTGAGCTTCTCCTCAATATCCTCTCCCTCATAAAGCACACCGTAAATGGCACGGCAAATGGGAAGCTCCACACCAAATCGATCGGATAGCTCTACCAGAGCCTTGACCGTATAATATCCCTCGGCAAGGAAGTCGCATTGCTCTCCCCGAACGAAGCATTCGCCAAACTGACGGTTGTGACTGTAAGGAGAAAAGACCGTAGCCTCGTAGTCCCCCAGATGGCAAAGACCGTAGGCGGAGATCTCGTTTCCGCCCATGGCGGCGATCAATCTGCCGACCTCCCTTGTTCCTCGCGCCATCAGTGCGCCCTTCAGGGTAGATAGATGTAAGCCGTCCAGAATCCCCGCGGCAATTCCGATCACGTTCTTTGCCGCCGCACCGATCTCGTTTCCGATCAGGTCTGTTCCGTAATAAAAGCGGATCAGCTCGCCCGAAAACTCGTCCACCAGCTTCTGCTTGACCTCCGAGCTTTCGCTGTCGATAACCATACAGTTGGGAATCCCCGCGTAAAACTCCTGCACGTGTCCGGGACCGAGCCATACGGAAACGTGGCAGGTAGAGTCCACCGCCTCCGTTGCGATCTGGGAAAGTCGCTTTCCCGTTCCGATCTCGATTCCCTTCATACAAAGCACGAAGATTTTATGTTTCAGCCCAAGGGGCTTCATCTCCTCCATCAGTGCGCGCAAGCCCTGAGAGCCAATGGAGATCACAATGACCTCCGCTTCCTTCAGCACGTTCAAATCACAGCTTAGCGCCACGCTCTCCCGAAGGGTCAGCAGATCATTCCGTCTCTCCTTCAGAAAGCGTTGCATGTGAGGGGAGCTTTCTCTTCCGTACAGGGTCAGCTCGTGTCCGATGCTATCCAGATACCAAGTGATCAGCGATCCCCAACGACCGCAACCAACCACCGCTATTTTCATACCGTACATCCTCCGTTTCTCAAAAGATTTGAAGGACGGGGGATTTTACAATCCCCCGCTTTTTTATCGTACCCGTTCTCCGAGGGGCGTATCCTCCGAGAGGAATACCACGCGTACCTGTTCCTCGCCGCTGGCAAGGATCATGCCCTGGGATTCGATTCCGCAAAGGGTCGCGGGCTTCAGGTTAGAAACCAGAATCAGCTTTTTGCCAATGAGCTGCTCGGGCTCATAGAACTTCGCAATGCCCGAAACCACCTGTCTCTTTTCATAGCCAAGATCGACCTCAAGGAGAAGCAGCTTCTTTGCCTTGGGAACACGCTCACAGGATACGACCTGTGCCGTTCTCAGCTCCACGTTCATGAAGTCCTCAATGCCGATCAGCGCACAGCCCTCGGGCTTTTCGGGCGCTTCCTTCGCCTTGGCTTCCTTCTCCGCCTCCTCGATCTGCTTTCTGCGGATCTCGTCGAACTCCGCCATCTTCTTTGCCTCGTCAATACGGGCAAAGAGCACCTTGGAGTCACCGTTCACGTCACCTGGCTTCATCTGACCGAAGGCGGAGACGTCGCCCAGCGTATCGTAGGAGCGGGCGTCGGTATTCAGCTCGTCCAGAATCTCCTTGGCAGACGCGGGAATAAAGGGAGTCAGCAGCACCGCACCCCAGCGGATTGCTTCCATAAGGTTATAAAGAACCGTACCCAGACGTTCCTTCTGCGATTCGTCCTTTGCCAAGGACCAAGGAGTGGTCTCGTCGATATATTTATTGGCACGCTTCAGCATGGTAAAGATGCACTCAAGCGCATCGGCAATGTGGTAGCTGTCCATATTTTCCACCACGCCCGCGTATGCCTTGGCGCACGCCTCCTTCAGCTCCGCATCCAGCGCATCGGGTGCGGTGGGAGCCTGTACCACCTGATGGAAGTACTTCTTGTTCATGTCCAAGGTACGCTTAACCAGGTTGCCGAGATTGTTAACCAGATCGTTGTTGTAACGGGCAATGACTGCCTCGTAGGTGATCGAGCCGTCCGCGTTATAGGGCATCTCGGAGAGGGCGAAGTAACGAACGCCGTCCACACCGAAATGGTCGGCAAGCTGATCGGCATAGATCACGTTTCCGCGGGACTTGGACATCTTGTCTGTTCCGAAATTGAACCAAGGATGACCGAAGACCTTATCGGGCAGCGGAACGTCGAGAGCCATGAGCATAATAGGCCAGTAAATCGTGTGGAAGCGCAGAATATCCTTGCCGATGACGTGCACGTCACAGGGCCAATATTTCTTGAAATG
>JAZORA010000121.1:0-4348 GCA_045656365.1 Eubacteriales bacterium
TGGAAGGTCTTTTTCTCGGGGGCGCTGACTACCAGTGTTCCGCCCGCGTTTTCAACGAATACCCGATATTCGGTAAAGAAGGGAGCAAATACGATACACTCGTCTCCCTGATCCTCTTCGATCACCGCCTTCAGGCAGATCGAAAGAGAAGCCGCCGCGCCGCAGGTCATATAAATGAGATTCGGGGAGATACCAACGCCGAATTTTTCGTTGATTCGGTCGGCGATCACCTGACGAACGCCTGCGTCACCCTGAGCGGAGGTATATCCGTGCAGGAGAACCGAATCCTTCGTATCGAGCAGCTCGCGAATGGTGTCGTTGACTTCGGCGGGAGCGGGAACGTTGGGGTTTCCGAGACTGAAGTCAAAAACCTTGTCCGCACCGATCTCTGCCGAACGAGCCTTGCTGTATTCAAAAATTTCTCTGATGATCGAGCGCTTGCTGCCAAGGCCGAACATTTTCTGATTGTAAGACATAATTCACCTGATTCCGAGAAGCTTTTTCGCGTTTTCGCAAAGGAGCTTCTTCTTTGTATTTTCTTGAAGCTCAAAGGAGTCAAGAATTTCGAGATCCTCTCGCATTCCGCTCCAAGGAGAGTCGGTGGCAAAGAGAATGCGATCTTCACCGTGCTTTTTGAGAAGAGCATGGAAGGTTTCCTTGCCGACCCCGCGCAGCACGTACGCCGTATCGAGATACAGATCCTCGCCCGCAAGAAGGGAGAGCACCTGATCGTACATCTCGTTGCCGCCAAGATGAGCCAGCACAAATTTTGAGTGAGGCACCTTTCGGATCACTTCCTTGACCATATCGGGGGGACAGTGGATCGGTTGGCCTCTGTATCCCGCGTCAACTCCCGCGTGGGTCACCACGATCAGGTCATATTCCTTGGCGTATTGCAAAATTTGCAGATACCTTTCGTCAAGGATAAAGGTGTCCTGATAGTCGGGATGGATTTTGATCCCAAGGAAGCCGCTCTCACGAATCCATTTCATTTTTTCGCCAAGATTTTCGCAGTCGGGATGGATTCCGGCAAAAGAAAGAATTCGTTTTTCCTTGCCGGCAAACGCTTCGTTGATTTCCAAGGCATAGCGGTTGACACTCTCAAATTGGGCGGGGTTCGTTATAACGGGAAGGGTAACGGAAAGATCGACACCGCCCTCCTCCATTTCCGAAAGAAGTCCCGCCACCGTTCCGTCGGAGAAGGGAATCATATCGTCGCCCTTGCTTGCCAGATAGTCGATGGTTTTTTTCGCGATCTTGTCGGGAAAAATGTGGGTGTGAAAATCAATGATCATAAAACTTACTCCTTTTGAATGGGGGAGAAGATGTTGTTTGTTAAATGCTCGTCAGATCCGCGCAGGAAAGGGTGCGGATACCCTCTTGGGTCAGAATTGCGTCTACCTGCTCGGGGTCGGACGCCTTCAGTACCACGTACGCCTGATCGGCATCAATGGAGAGACCGTACATATATTCAATGTTCACGCCTTTGCCGTCCAGCATCTCCAGAAGATTTTGAAGAGCACCTACCTTGTGGGGGATCTGGATGATGGAAACGTCGGAAAGCAGAGAAGAGAATCCGTGCTCGGACATCTTTTCCTTACCTGCCGCCGCATTGTCCACGATCAGACGAAGAAGACCGAATTCCGTGGTGTCGGAAAGACTCATGGAAAGGATGCTGGCACCCGACTCCTTCAGTACGTTTAGAACCTCGGAGAGTCTGCCCGCTCTGTTTTCAATAAAAACCGTCAGTTGCTTTACGAACATAAAAAGCTCCTCCTATCGTATCATACCCATTATTTGTGGGCTTCATACCCACGCATAAATGCGGCTTTGTTGATTTCAATGGTTTTTGGGGGAACGGTATTTTCCACGGTTTTGAGCCAATCCTCTGCAAGGAATCCCACGAAGGGTGCGGCGAAGCCAAGAACCACCGAGTTGAGAACCTTGCTGTTGCCAAGCTCAAGAGCAATCGATTGACCGTCGATGGTGTAAACGGTATGCTCACCTTTGAGATTTTCAAGAATCCCCTCGGGATATTCCTTCGCGCCGATCACCACGGTCATGGGATCAATGCGACAGTCGTTGACCACGAGAACACCGTCCTTCTTGAGGAAGTGGGCGTAACGAAGCGCTTCAAGACGCTCAAAGGCAATGATCACGTCAGCCTGTCCCTCCTCCACCACGGGCTCAGATACCGTTTCGCCGAAGCGAACGAAGGTTACGACGCTTCCGCCGCGCTGTGCCATGCCGTGTACCTCGGAGATCTTGACGTCAAGCCCCAAAGACAGGGCTGTTTTTCCAATAATTCTACTGGTCAGCAGAGTACCTTGTCCGCCGACTCCTACGATCATAATGTTTTTCGTCATATTATTTCTCCACCGTTTGAATTGCGTTAAATTTACAGTAGTTTTTGCAAAGTCCGCAGCCGTTGCACATGGTCGCGTCGATCTTCACCTTTCCGTCAGCACCCCGCGACATAGCGGGACAGCCGATCTTCAGACACATACCGCACTTTCTGCAGGCATCGGGGTCTACTGCGCACTTATTGGGGAACTTTTGACCCTTCAGAAGAACGCAGGGGGACTTTGTGATGATGACGGTCAGCGTATCGGAGGCAACACTCTCACGTACGACTCGTTCCAGCTCCTTCACGTCAAAGGCGTTGACCTCAATGACGTTCTCTACGCCAACGGTACGGCAAAGAGATGCCAGATCCACCGAGTAGGTGTCCTCACCCTTCAGGGTTTTACCCGTTGCCGCGTGATCCTGATGTCCCGTCATACCCGTAGTACGGTTGTCGAGAATCATGACGGTGGCGGTGGACTTGTTGTAGACCATGCCGATGAGGGAGTTGATGCCGGTATGTCAGAAGGTGGAGTCACCGATCACGGCAACCCAGTTCTTGACGTACTCCTTGCCACGAGCCTTTTCCATGCCGTGGAGCGAGGAAATGCTGGCACCCATACAGATGGTGGTATCGATCACACTCAAGGGAGCAACCGCACCCAGGGTGTAGCAGCCGATGTCACCCGCTGCGTGAATCTTCAGCTTGTTGAGAACTGAGAATACGCTACGGTGAGGACAACCGGGGCAGAGAATGGGGGGACGAGCGGGCGCCTCCTGCTTTTCGAACACGGCTTCGTCCTTGCCGAAGAGAACACGGCGCAGAAGGTTCGCGCTATATTCTCCCTGACGGGTGAAGCACTCCTTACCCTTGACGTCAAAGCCCCAAGCGCGGATCTGCTCCTCCATGACGGGCTCCAGCTCCTCGAAAACGTAAACCGTCTCCACCTGATTGACAAATTCCTCTACCAGCTCACGGGAAATGGGGTTCACCAAGCCAAACTTCAAAATGCTTGCGTCGGGGCAGACCTCCTTCACGTACTGGTAGGCAATACCCGAGGTAATGAAGCCGAGCTTCTTATCCTTGATTTCCATCTTGTTGACGGGCAGAGAAGCGGCATCCTTCGAGAGACGGTTCTCACGATCCTCGACCACCAGATGGCGACCGATAGCGGACGCGGGCATCATGACGTATTTTGCCATGTTGCGCGTATATTCTTTGTCTGCTACCTTCACACGGTCACAAAGCTCAACCGCACTTTGGGAGTGAGCAAGCTTGGTGGTGGTGCGAAGAATGACGGGCGTGTCGTACGCCTCGCTCAGCTCATAGCCGTATTTTACAAAATCCTTTGCCTCCTGGCTGTCCGAGGGCTCAAGCACAGGAACGTGCGCCGCGCGAGCGATCATACGGGTGTCCTGCTCGTTCTGAGAGCTTGCCATGCCGGGGTCATCCGCAACGATGAACACCGAACCGCCGCCCACACCCGTGTAAGCAAACGTGTAAAGAGGGTCAGCCGCCACGTTCAGACCCACGTGCTTCATACAAGCAAGGCTTCTGACGCCTGCAACAGACGCTCCGATAGCCACCTCAGCCGCAACCTTTTCATTAGGTGCCCATTCAGTATATACTTCATCGTATTTTGCCAGATACTCACTTATCTCGGTACTGGGTGTTCCGGGGTATGCCGAGGATACCTTGACACCCGCTTCGTACGCTCCCCTGGCAATAGCTTCATTTCCAAGCATTATAGTTTTATTTGACATTTTATTTACTCCTTAGATCTTTAACTCTTTTAGCCTTACCTTCAAATCTCTGAAGTGTGTTGGGGGATTCGAGCAATACCTTTGCGTCAAGCCCCAAAACGACCTTCAGCTTGTTTTTCACCCTTGAAGCTATACTCTCAAGCACCGAGAAGGAGTCAGTGCTCTGCGCAAGCTCGACCTTTACAGAGAGCTTATCGAGATATCCCTCTCGCTCAAGAATTATCTCATAGTGAGGACCGAG